>JABSSK010000127.1 GCA_013214265.1 Saprospiraceae bacterium
ACGCTGTCATCAAGGATCCCAATAGCAATATGACCTTGAGATGCAGGCAATTTCCAACACCGCTGATGTATATCACTAGGAATATTGATAAGCCCTAAATGGTCAGTGTCAGTAAAAGTAACCAGCAGATAGAGCCCTTTATTTTTTAGGAAAGGAGCCTTCTCGTTGGGTGGTGTAAGTTGAGGCACTAAATCAGCTCGGAGTTGCTGGGTAAATATATTTTTGGCAAAGGCTTTTTGTTGGCTATTATATTCATCAGGATGGTTGTATAAAACGATACCTTCTTTTTTAAGCGCAGGCAGTATTTGATGTCTGAAAATCATTCCGAATTCCGTTTGCTGTTGGTGGACAATCGCTCGGATTTTTTTTAATTCTTTTTTGGGTTTAATGCGCAGCCAGTCTTTGCGATCATTTTTGTTTAGTTTTTTGAACTCACGTAAAACAGCAACCCTGACCCGGTAGAATTCATCTAGATTGGAACTGTAGATGGCCAAAAACTTGATACGCTCGAAAATAGGGACCTTAGGGTCCTGAGCTTCCTGAAGAACGCGGTGGTTAAACGAAAGCCAACTTATATCACGACTAATAATCTTACCATTACTCATACATTCAGTTGCTAAGGGTTACTACTATAACAACGGTCAAAAACGTGGTTTTTAGCAGAAAACCAAAGCAATTTGTATGAAGTAGATGTAAAATTAGGTGTCAAGTGGTTCCGTATGCGGCATTAAATGGCGACCAATAAACTGAAGAATACATTTCTTCACTTCTTCCCGCGTATCGAGAAAAGCGGATGTTTTGACATCTTCGTTACCATCCATTTGTGCGGGATCCTGAATGGTAAAGTGGACATGATTGGAAAAAGTAAAGTTGGAAGGAGGTGTGGTTTGGGTATGATCACTAACCGTAATGAGGTAATCAAAATGAATGTTGCTGAATGCTTCAACAGTCTTTGAAATATGCTCATTCAAATCAATATTATCTTCCTTCATGACCTGTAAAGCATAAGGGTTAATGGCTTGCTTTTGCATTCCAGCACTAAAGAATAAGCCATATCCTTTAGCATAGAATTTTAGATAAGCTTCAGCCATCTGGCTTCGAATGGAATTTGCACTGCAAAGAACCAGCACTTTTTTCATAAAGAAATTCTCCTCTTGTGTTAACTGAATGTAAAGATATGTGCATTTCAGGTAGTAAAAAAGCCTTAAGGTAAATTTAGTACGGAAAAAAAGTGCAGCTAATAAATAAGGGTAAGACGAAGAAGGGTATACGAGCCATGACTCATGGCTTACGTAAGTTTTTAATTAAAATAAATATGTGTAAAATGCTTATATACAGGTTTTTGAGAAGTATTTTGTGGATTGAATCAACTAATTGTTCTATGGATTTTTTGGACTCCTAGTAGGATATCCATACAGGGCAGCTTAAAATCTTGGGCAAATGACACCCTTTTTTCCAGGCTTGTAAACTAAGTAGCGCGATTGGAATCGGTAGCTTAGAGTCAAGCCGGAAAAGTAATACCAGTCATCAAAATTTCCGCCTCGTGTATACGAAGCATCAAAGTTTTCCGGAACAGGCTGCAAGTCTTCATTACTGATTCGAGCGGCGAGTTCGCCATTACCCTGAACAACATCACCATAAATAACGGTTGCAGAGGATCGGTCATCCAGATAATCTGTGAAAGTTTTTCTGGCAGTGACCTCTGCACCGATCGTTAGTTTATCTTGAATGATAAACTTAACTCCGAACCCAATCGGCATACTTGCTTGGAAACGGCGGTAGGGCGCTGCATAGCCCGGAAGTCCCTGCCCTTCTGTTCCCAGAGCTTGTAAGTTGATCCAATCGTTCTCATTGAGCGTTTGGGGGTTAAACTGATAAAATGCCAAGCCCAGATTGATGTAGGGCGCTATTACGGTCACGGCATCATAATATCCAATATAAAAAGGGGTGATTTCAGCTATGGCGGAGGCTTCATAAATATCACTTCTAAAATTCGGTGTATATCCGTTATCTCCTTGCAATGTAGCGGAGGCTGAAATTCTACCGTAAGTAAGGCCATATCGTATACCCAATCGCTTACTATATTGGTTACGTAGGAAAACACCGCCGCCCACTCTGATATCGTCGAGATAGATGCCTAATTCTTGCGGGGAGAGGTCACCACTGTATGATGGGAGGCCTACAACAATTCCAAGATCATAGTTTTGTGCAAGAGTTGCAGAAGTAAAAAATAAAAGAATGATGGCAACCATATAGTGCGTAAAGGTCTTCTTCATGTTTTGGGTTTACCGTATAATGTATTCGATGGTTCGCAGGCAGATACGCAAGCTGGACGTAAATATTGTATAGTACTTATTCTGATGTCAAATGACGCTTTTTTATTATTGGTTAGTGGTTAGTCATGAACCTGTACATATTGATTTTGTGTTAAGTGTTTTATGGGTCAATTAATCCCCGTACTTTGCGGGCCTAAAAATAATGTTAATGAGCGTAAGAAAACGCGGTGAATCCGAAAAAGACAAAGTCAAGCTAAATAAGCAGAACCTTAACCGGGCACTTCAGATTTTTGGTTATGTTTTACCATATAAATGGCCTTTTATTCTGGGCATGTTCTTTTTGTCGGCCGGGAGTTTACTTTTTCTGGCAATAATGAGCTTGCCGGGTGAAATCCTCAATATCATAAGTGGTAATCCCACATATCCTCTAACGCTTAATCAGGTGTTTTTATTTTTACTGGTATTGTTGGGGGTGCAGGGTGTATTTTCTTATTTAAGAGTCTGGTTGTTTACGATCGTTAGTGAGCGTAGCATGGCAAACTTACGAAAGGATTTGTATCAACAGTTGATCACTTTAGGGATTCCTTTTCTCGAAAAGAGAAGAGTCGGAGAAGTAACCAGTAGAATTACGAATGATGTTACTCAGGTTCAGAGCGTTGTGTCGATAACCTTAGCGGAATTTCTTCGACAAATAATTATTTTCTTGGGCGCCATTGTGATTATCATATTTAAAATGAAATCCTTGGCACTAACGATGTTACTCACCTTTCCGGTGGTAGTATTGTTAGCGATGTTCTTTGGGCGGCATATTCGTAAGCTCGTAAAAAAGCGACAAGATCAGTTGGCTGATTCGAATGTAGTGGTCGAAGAAACAATGCAGAATATCCAGACGGTAAAAGCCTACACTTACGAGTGGGTTGAAATTAGTCGCTATCAAACGAACTTGGAAAAGGTAGTCCGTATAGCCTTAAAAGCAGCCCATATGCGTGGCTTGTTTGCGGCGTTTATCATTTTTGTTATGTTCGGTGCTTTATTCTTTGTGATGTGGCGAGCAGCTATCATGGTGCAAAATGGAGCCATGTTACAGGGCGACCTGGTCAACTTTATCGTGTACACTGGACTGGTGGGGGCTAGTATAGCGAGTATAGGCAGTTTTTACACTGAGATTGTTGCTGCCGTGGGCGCTACCGATCGGATTTTGGATATTCTTGATACACCTGCTGAGGTGCAGCCCAAAGAAAATATTACATCTAATACTAAGCGGTTTGAAGGGAATATCTCATATGATCAGGTCCATTTTTCGTATCCTAGTCGGAAGGATGTACCTGTAATTCAGGGGCTGTCATTTGATATAAAATCAGGCCAAAAGATAGCCCTTGTGGGCGGTAGTGGTGCTGGGAAATCAACGATTATCCAACTGTTACTCCAATTTTATAATATTGATGCCGGAGAAATTCGAATTGACGATCGCTCCATATATGAATATGATCTCTTGGACTATCGGCGTAATCTGGCCATAGTTCCTCAAGAGGTATTACTTTTTGGAGGGACAATTCGTGAGAATATTTTATATGGCAGGCCTGATGCTTCCAGTGCAGATATTATAGATGCTGCTCAAAAAGCTAACGCCTGGGAGTTTATTCAATCTTTTCCGGAAGGACTTAATACTATTGTAGGGGAACGGGGTGTAAAATTATCAGGTGGACAAAGGCAGCGTATTGCTATTGCACGGGCTATTTTAAAAGATCCCGCTATACTGCTATTAGACGAGGCTACGTCTTCTCTGGATGCGGAATCAGAAAAATTAGTTCAGGATGCCCTTAATACTTTGATGGTGGGCCGAACGTCTATTATCATTGCACATCGGTTAGCTACTATTCGTGACGTCGATTGCATATTTGTAATAGAGGGAGGCCAAATTGTTGAGCAGGGTACACACGAAGCGCTTTCGGCTATTCCCGATGGTGCGTATAATACATTGGCTAAACTTCAATTTGATCTTATTGAATAACCTGAGGGTATGTTATTAGCAAGATAAAGCGGATGGAAAAGCTTTTTCATTTTTCCCTGTTCAGGGTGCTTTCTAACTATGCAAGCACTATATTCGCGCTCCATGAATAGAATCAGATATGAAATTGAAGTACAATCAGGTGTTGATCTTACCCACCTGAATACATTCGGTGTTCCGAGTACGGCAGCAGCTTATACAGCTATTCAATCCCCTCGGCAGTTGGAAATGGTTGCTCGTTCATTTGCGGCTGAAGAAGTTCTAATTCTTGGTGGTGGTAGTAATATGTTGTTTTTGCATAGCCCTCAAAGGTGGGTGCTCCATAACCAGTTGGTGGGTCGTGGTATTATGTCTTCCCGAAATGGGTTCTCCATTGTCGCTGCTGCAGGAGGAGAAGATTGGCACGAATTCGTTAAGTGGACCTTAGCTATGGGATTAGGTGGGCTTGAGAACCTCTCATTGATTCCGGGTACTGTAGGGGCTGCCCCTATCCAGAATATTGGTGCCTACGGCGTTGAGTTGCAAGATGTTTTTCATTCGTTGAAGGCTATGGATTTACAGGAAGGAATCTGGAAAACATTTACAAAAGAGGATTGTCAGTTTGGTTATCGAAATAGTCTGTTTAAAGAGGAATACCCTGGGCGCTATTTTATTGCTGAGGTACAGTTCAAACTGACCAATCGAAATCATGTGCTCAAAATGGATTACGGCGCTATACCAGATCAACTATCCAATATGGGGGTTTCTGAGCCGCAGCCGCAAGCCATTAGCGAAGCAGTTATTGCTATTCGACAACGAAAACTGCCCGACCCATCTACCATAGGAAATGCAGGTTCTTTTTTTAAGAATCCCATTATTCCCCTTATTCATTTTAAGAAATTACGAGAGCGTTTCCCTGAGATGGTGCATTACCCTGCTGGGGATGGACTGGTTAAAGTTCCGGCTGGCTGGCTCATTGATGCTTGTGGCTGGAAAGGGAAAAGTGAGGGTGCCGTTGGTTCTTACAAACATCAGGCACTGGTGCTTATTAATCAGGGTAATGCAACCGGGAATGCGGTCTGGGCTTTCGCCAAAAAGATCAAGCAATCGGTAAGGCAACGCTTTGATATTGAGTTGGAGCCCGAAGTCAATTTGATTGCTTACTAATACTTCGGCGGCAATCGTATTGGGTATAAAAAGAAGTGGGGATTACCATCATCAGTATGGTAATCCCCACTTTTATGGATCTGTATTTATTGATTGGCTTGATCCTTTCTATCGTAGCGAAGCACTTTCTTCCTGTTTTTTAGAGGCACATACCGGTAGGGACGTTCCTGAAGGTCTTCTAGTAATGAGTCAGTACGACTACTTAAGGTAGAAAGTTCGTAGTACAAATCCTCGTCGTTCAGTAATAAGCCTAAAGTGCCTTTACCTGATTCCAGATTAGCCACTACTTTATTGATACCGCTGAAGGTCTGATTGGCCTGATCTAGGGTAGATTCCAGATTAGCAACAGCCATATTGAGGGAATTAATGGTCTGGGCCAATTCTAACTGCGAGAGCTGGTCACTGAAAGAAGCTGTATTATCAATAATGGTGCTGATTTTATCATTCTGGGACTCCAGATTGTCAGTGATGCTTTCTACACTGGCTAGGGATCCAGTAACTTTATCTGCTGACTGGGCTAGTATCCAGTTCAGTTGGCTAGAGGAAGATGCTAAATGTCCCATGGTTGATTCTAAGCTTCTAAGAGTATTAGCGATCGGCCCTTCTGCCTGATCACCAAGCAAGTGCTGATTTAAGGAATCCGTAATGGATCCGATGTTTTCTTTCAAAATCGTAAGGTAAGTATTGACTTCATCTTCATTGAGCATACTGGACAACAAACCCTGTGACACCCCTTGTAGGTAATCCCCGCTTTTTGCACAGTCATCGCCAGAGCACGGAATTTTGTATTGGAGGTCAATAGCTTTACCCCCCATGAATCCGGTAGCTTTTAAGTAAGCAACTGTACTTTTAGGGATGTTGAGGTTTTTCTGTAAGTCGAGTGTAACCAGTACTTTTTGCTCTTCAATGATAGGTGCGATCTCTGCAACAAATCCAACTTGAACGCCTGAAATGGTGACCGGTGATGAGGTTTGCATCAAATCTACATGATCAAACTCAACGTAATATACGTTGGAGTTTTTAAGAATATTTTTTCCTATAATGAATTTGTAACCCCAGTACGATAATCCGAGTGCGGCTAATGCGAGGAGAGCTACCTTAATTTCGTTCGACATAAGAGGTGATTTTTAACGGCTGCAAAGGTAAATAAAGAAACCGTAACTTTTGAGTGGCGTTTTGGTTGCCATCTTGGTAGTCAACATATAGAGGGGAATAAAGGTTGTTTGTCACCGTATGTTCTTCATGGAACGAGCTTTCTCAATAGAGATACGTTGGCCACCAGAGATAGCAATGACAAAAGCTTCGGGAAACCCATGTTGGCGAAGGTATTGTTTTGCACGGACGGCATCATCAAGTGATGCAAAGTGACGTGCACGATATTTAAACAGGTTATCTTCTTGAAAAACCTGTATGGAATAAGGCAGATTTCGCCATTTAGGGTCTGTGGTAGCTTGGGGCTGCTTACTGGCTGCTAATTGTACGAAGAATTGAACTGGCTTATTATTAGTTTGTGGTTCTGCTGTTTGCTTTTGTAAAGGTGTTGGCTGATCTTTTTTTGTCGTTGCCATCGGAACTGGCCCCTGACTGCGCAGCTTTTTATGATCAATAGCCTGTTCTTTGACCACCGATGTTCTGGGTTGGTATACGTTGGAATATACCTTTCTGGATTGGGTGCTTGTTTTTTTATCTACTTTATCTTCTGTTGTTGGAGGAGGCATAGCCGCAGCTATAGCTTTTAGAGAGATAGACTTTTCTTCTATTTCGGATATGGTTGAATCTTTTGTAGGGACTTCCTGTTGAGAAATTTGCGCGATGTGCTCGGATGGTTCCTCCTGAAGAATCGTAAGATATTCTGCAAAGGCAGCCTGAATAGCACGCGCTACCTTTTCCTGCCCGGGTTCACTCATCAAAAATTTTTCTTCGGTAGCATTGCTCAGGAAACCCGCCTCAATCAATATACTGGGCATTGTCGTTTCCTTTAGCACAACAAATCCAGCTTGTTTAACCCCCCGACTACGACGTTCTGCTTTCACTTTCAGCTGGTTCTCTACACTTTCTGCAAAGAGGATACTTTGTTCTAAATACGCGTTTTGAAACATACTTAGTATAATGTGACCTTCTGGGGAATTAGGGTCATAATCATAGTTTTTCTCATAATCATCTTCTAGGAGAATAGAAGCATTCTCTCGCTTGGCAACCTGTAAATTGTGTTTTGCCGTGTGCAGTCCCATAACGTAGGTCTCTGAGCCTCTTGTGGCTGTGGAGCCAGGCATAAAATTGCAATGAATGGAAATAAATAAATCTGCTTGGTTGCGGTTGGCAATGGCTGCTCTTTTGTACAACGGAATAAAAGTATCATCATCTCGAGTCATGATGATATTAATATCGGGGTGGCTTTTACGCAGTAGTGTTCGTAATTTTAGGGCTATTCCCAGTGCCAAATGTTTCTCTCGAGAGTTACCTCCCAGGCAGCCAGGATCATGACCACCGTGTCCGGCGTCAATTACAATTGTTTTAACTTTATATCCCGCTTTATCATGTGGGTCGGTTTTGATACCTTTGTGCACCTGAATGACTTGGCTTGCTTTTGGTACAGTAGGATTGTTAGTTCCTGAAAATGTGTTAAAAGCAAGAGCAGAGGGCTGCGCCCAGGAGAAGAAAAACGTTTGAATTAGGATGATTGCAGTGACCATATGTTTCAGTGTCCAGAAGTTCATGGAATGGGGCGTAGCGGACCACCAGATCATCCGGGTCTTGCGCATAATTGACGTATGTAATGTCCTCGTTTTCACAAAAATAACACAAATATAGCATTGAAACCAAGTAGGCTATTTTATATTTTATTGTTTGCGGTACTGGTGTTTCCCATGTATGGGCAAATACCTGCTAGTCGAAGTGCACAAGCAGAAGAGGAAGATATCACTACCGAACGGGATAGCCTGCCTACCAGATCCCCGATTACACCTATAACGTATAAATTATCAGAGTCGGGACTCGATGCGCCCGTTTATTATCCAGCTAGGGACTCTATGATTATTGATAATGTCAATAAAAAGATATTACTCTATGGTAAGGCTAAAGTTACTTACCAAGAAATATCCTTGGAAGCTAACTTTATTGAGTTAGATTACGAAAACCAGCTTATTATTGCTAGTGGGTATCCAGATAGTTCCGGAACCCTAAGTGGGTTCCCTGTTTTTCAAGATGAGGAGCAGTCATTTGATGCCAAGCGTATTCGGTATAATTATGAAACTCAGAAAGGGATTGTCTACGACGTCACGACACAACAAGAAGATATTATAGTTCACGGTGGAAAAACGAAATTCCTTCGCGGAGATGCGCAAGACACCACTGCAAATGATATTCTATACAGTAATGATGCTCTATTCACAACTTGTACCCTGGATGAGCCCCATTTTGGTATTCATTCCAACAAACAAAAAGTAGTACCGAACAAGTTGGTTATTGTAGGTCCTTCTAATCTGGAGATTATGGGGGCCCCAACTCCGGTTTGGTTACCTTTTGGGTTTTTTCCGATCACTTCTGGGCGCCGATCAGGATTGCTTTTTCCTAATGATTTTGAATATTCTCAAACTTGGGGGTTTGGATTGAGAGGAGTAGGATGGTTTTTTCCTTTAAGTGATCATTTTAATCTGGAGTTAAGAGGGGATATTTATCTGAAAGGAACCTTTGGTTTGAGTGCTGCCTCGACCTACCGGAAAAGATATGCTTACAACGGTAATTTTCGAATCGGATATGATTCTCGGCAAATTGAAAACCTATCTGATGCCTCGGTCAGCCGAAACAATTCATTCAGTATACGTTGGTCCCATCGGCAGGATCGTCGAGCTCACCCTACCAATACGTTCGGAGGTAACATCAATATTCAAACCAATAACTATCAGAGTAATGTCTTTAATAATGCTCAGAACGTGCTGCAAACACAGCTGACTTCCAATATGACCTTTACGAAACGATGGCAGGATGCACCAATTACGTTTACAGCCGCTTTCAACCATAGTCAGAATACTAGTAACCGGCAGGTAACCATTAATTTCCCAGACTTGCGTTTTCAAACGCAAACGTTCTATCCTTTTAAAAAGAAAAATAAGGGGGGCAATAAAGAAAAGTGGTACGAAACTATAAATATGCGGTATAATGCAGAAGCTAAAAATCGGTTTTTAGCAACCGATACCACTTTGTTTGATGCATCAACGTTGGAAGACGCTCAATTTGGTGTGCGTCAAGATATTGGCTTGGGTTCAACCTTTAAACTCTTTCAATATTTTAATGTGAGCCCCAATGGCAGTTACCAGGAGGTCTGGCAACTGAAATCGTTGGACCGTACATTTGATCCAACCATAACGGTTGTTACGGATACCCTCTTTAATCCGGATAATCCCAATGATTTTGAGGTCGTTTATGATACCATTTCCTATGGTCAGGTCAATACCGATACCTTGAGTGGCTTTCGAGCCTGGCGCCGATATAGTGCAGGATTGAGTGTCCAAACCCGCATCTTTGGTACGTTGAATTTACAAAAAGGCTTTTTACGTGGATTGCGGCACGAATTACGTCCCAGTATTTCATTCAGTTACTCCCCCAATTATTTAGATCCGGACTTAGGATATTATCAGGATGTACAAAACGATATTCGATTCCCAGACCAAACCCAGACCTTTAGTGTTTTTCAGGGTAATATTTTTGGTGCACCACCACGTTCAGGAAAACAGTTTGCACTCAACTATAGCCTGAATAATATTTTCCAGGCTAAGGTGTTTTCCAAAGCAGATTCGACCGTCAAAAAGGTGAAACTTATCGATAACCTTGTGGTTAGTGGTAACTATAATTTTGCTGCAGATACCCTGAACTGGAGTCAGGTCAATGTGCGAACAACAGCACGGTTCTTTAATAGGATTACCACTCTGGGTTTTAATGCGGTAATGGACCCTTATATTTTGAATGAAAATGGTGTTCGTGTCAATGAATTAGCCATCAATAATGGTGGCGGACTTGTACGGTTTGATCGAGCAAGCCTACGACTCACATCAAACATTACCGTCTCTAAGCTAAGGGCTATTTTTCAGGGTAAAGAAGAAGAAGTAGTAACGGATGTTGCTCAGCAGCAGAGGGATCGACTTTCGAACAGGAACCGGGAAGAGGAAGATTTTCTGAGCCTGTTCGAGAATTTCTCAATCTCGCATAATATGTCTTTTGACTGGGTGAAAAGAGACGGAGAAACCGAATTTGATATTTCTACTAATTCTATTAATTGTCGAGGCCTCATTCAGCTTACTAAAAATTGGGCCATTAATATCGGTAACTTTGGGTATGACTTTGTTCGCCGAGGCCTTTCATACCCTTCCGTTGGCTTCAGACGAGACCTGCATTGCTGGGAAATGGACTTGCAATGGCAACCCACTCGGGGTACTTATACCTTTAATATACGAGTTAAGCCAGGTACGCTCGATTTCATCAAAATTCCTTACCAGCGTAATAATGTTGATGGTCGGAATGCCTTCAATTAATCCGAGTAAGCAGAATAACCCTAATCAATGATGCTTTTGTATAACTTCATACTAACCATCCTACGGGTTAGGCATAAGTATTCCCTAAAGCATTAGAGAAACAAATGGATATTCTCCATGATAAGATTTACCCTTGGAGGTAATGAAAGCGGTAGTCGCTTTAGCTACACAACAACTAACGCATTAGCCAGCTATAGCACCTGAAAAAGAAAAAGTGCTATGCCTGCCAGGTATGTATTAAGCCTGCATGGTATACCTTTATTAAGCTATCAAAAAATGGAACGATCTCATTCGGTATGTCTGTGAGGGCTTTCCCTTGAGAATAAGGAACCTACTTTAATTTCTCGTTAGTTGTTATCAATGATGGCTTTGACTTTATATTTAGCCTTTTTCATATCCTAGTGAAGGGGGCAGCTGTAAACGTCATGAATCGAAAGCTGGCCCACCATAATAGCCGGCCAATGGGCTCAAAAGTATAAATATTAGTGTGAAATCGGATGCCTATGTTTAACTCTAATATGGTATTAATTTTTGGGTACCAAAAAAAACGACCTGAATAAACAGGTCGTTTCAATAAGTCTATGGGATCGATTGTGGTGTTTCAGGTGTATCAAGAACACTGTAAATAGGGGGGAACAAAATGTTTTTAGCTTATTATTTAATCATTATTTTCTTGTGGATGACCTGGTCGCCAATAGTTATGCGTAAGACGTATAGCCCTTCTGGCAGATTCTGCACGGATATCCATTCTTCATTTTGAACGGTAGGGGTTATCTGACGTCCATCATTACTAAGTATCTGTAGAGCTTGTACCGGCAGTGGATAAGAAGTAGTTACTCGAATTCGGTCACTGCTTGGATTAGGCTGAACAATAAGACTATTGCGTAAGTCAATGAAGCCAGGGTCAACAGGATCGGTAAAGGTGACCTCGAATTGCCCGCCACCCAGGCCGTTTTCCTCCAGATCTATTCTAGTTCTACGGCCATGGCGTAGATATAT
>JABSSK010000128.1 GCA_013214265.1 Saprospiraceae bacterium
AGTCACGGTTACTAATCAGAAAGGTTGTCATGGCTAGGAATGCAACAGCTATGAGACTTATTATTACGATCTTTTTTTTCATATGTACCTTTTGACAAAGAGTAAGTAATGGTGATTTATGGTATTTAGCTTCCGAATGTTAATGAGCGTATTCCATATATTGTAGTTGGCGTATGATACTAAATCTTATACAAGCGGTAGTTATTATTTTCTATCTATTATGAAATGTAGGCTCCAAGGTACTAGGATATGCTGAAACGCAATAGGGTGCTTGGGAAGTGCAGCTAAACTTCAGCGTTTTGGTACTGGTTTTGGCGGGAGTAGGATTATTTAATTGCAGGACAGTGTTGACTTGTATACATTACCCATTCGTTTTATGGGTTTTGGTTACGTACGTATTTCAGGTTTTATAGTATTATTTGGTACTTCAAAAGGGCACCAATGTTCTGGTTGGAAGGTGAAGATTTTTTGAAGATGGCCTGGTCTAGGGTTATATTAAGACTTACTCTGGAGGTTTGTCCCAGCCCATAAATTCCATTTTCCAGATCCAAGCCATATTCTAGGTAGAAAGTAGGAGGTGTGACCAGGACAACATTTTCAGAAATATTTTTTCCTTTTTCGGTTATGGTTAATTCATCATTATCGTATTTCAATTTCATCTTTCTGTTAAGGATGTAGGAGAGCTCTAAGCCTGCGCTTACGAAGGTGTTGAAGTTTTTAATTTTGAACAGGTACTGGGCATATTGGTACCCTATTCCTACATAATTGAATCTATCTCTTGATATTTTTGAGCTTTCATCATTGAGGCTTTGTGGGTTAATGATGTTTTGCACACCGCTTCCATAGGATCGGTAAGTTAGCCTGATATCAGAAAAACGATTACCACTTTTTGATTGAATACTGATGCCGGACGAGAAGGTATAAGCAAAGCCAGGTGTTAAAGGGTATGTTTTGTCTTGGGTGTTGGACCAGGCTTCTTTTTTTGCGATAGATATTCCGTGTGACGTGCTTACAAATATGGCAGCTCTATTATCTTTTTCCTGTGCCAAGAGGGTTATTGAGGTCATAAAAGCGATGATAAAAACTACTTTTTTCATGTTACGGTGTTTTATTGTACGGGTTGAATATCGCCAAACAAATCACGTATCAAGGCATACCCATCAGGGTCTTGATTTATCATATCCTGTTTGGAACTTGGGGTATACTCGCCGTCGAATGTTCCGTCGGTTCCTTCCCAAAACCCAAGGAAACATTCCATGATAGCTGCAAAGTACTCATCGTCATAATCGGCACTACCTACATCTTCAGGTGGGGTATACAGTCCACGACTAACGGCATTATTAGCTGCTTCAGATAGTTGGCTTTGGTAGTCATATAAGGTAGGGGAGATACCATAATTATGGACAAGGTGTAAGATTTCTTCATAGGAAGCATCTCGTTCTCCGGAATTCAGTGATTCTGAAGCATAGAGGTCTTGGACATTATAACCTAGTAAGCTTACCTGAAGAATGTTGTCTTCATATTGTTCCTCTGTATCAAAGAAGACTAAAGCTGATTTTTTGTTGGCCATCGAATTGGCAATTATCCGTTTGGCAGATCTACTGTACAACTGGCCTTCTGTATTGAAATAGTTATTGAATATATCCCGTACATATTCCATTTGTTCATCTGATACTCCTTCTGTTCCGAAGATGTCTATTCTTTTCTGATTGGAAGCGGTTAGGTAGATGTATTTAGAAAAAATTTCTCCAATATTTCCACGTACATTTCCTTCGTTTATTTCAATGACTCCCTCCCCTGATAATGCATGAATATCATGGTATAGTTTTTCTTTGCCGCACGATACCACAAAGAGAATAATAAGAATACATGGTGGGCCAATTTTAATATTACGCATTATGTATGTGTTTGTTATGGTAAACCTGAAGGCATGAAGATCATTCGGGATGTTATTGTATGCGGGTTATTTCTGATTACTCCACAGCAAGAAATATGTAAGCTTGTTTTGGCTTCAGGGTTGTATAATGGTGCTCTTTTTACTACAAAAACTAGGGTTGGACAAACTTAAGAGAATAGATCGGAAACGATTTTCAAAGGGCTGTTGCTAGTTGACGCCTTTTCATTATTCGTGTAAGCTATATTTCTTCAAGCTGGGTTATAATAGATTAACAGCCTTCAGATTTATTGACTACATCTTTGGTTAACTAGTCTAGGTGGGATAGGAAAGATGAATACCTATTTGGGAATCAACGGGCGATACTATGGGTGTGAATTTGTATCAGATTAGCTGCTTTCATCCAAGGATAGTGTTTTTTGGTCTTTACTGAAATGGATCAGAGTCATAAAACTGGTGTTGCCTGATTTAGTATCCTAATTATACGTTAGGTTTTGCAGAAATGACCATACTTTAGAGCTATTAATCTTGCTGTAGTTCGGCTTGGATTAGCTGTAATACCGTTAATCAGTGGGGCTAGCGTGAGATGGCTTTTTGGGTATTTAGCTTGGTCTTGCTATTTAAACATTGTCAAGTTATTCATTCCTGAAGGTCAAATCAACTGTAGTTGACCCTAATTTTTTTCCTTTGGTCAGGTTAATACGATTGAAGTAAGATAAGCACGAGAAGTATAAATATGCATACAGGTTAGTTTTTAATTTGCACTTCATTGTTTTACAGCTTAATAAGGGGGTCATTTATTATCCGGTTTAGGATTTATCTAAGGTGTAATTCTCGTTTTTTCACCAAAAAAATCGGGAAATTATCTTTTTGTATTTTCTTGATTAATTGTCAAAAGTCAAGGCATACACTTTGGTACGAATGGATAGTTTACGGACTGTGCTTGTAAAGGCTAGCTGGGATGATAGGTGTAAAGATGATTGTTTAGCAGCTTTGTTTACTTAATTCGTTGACCTAAGGGGGTGTTGTAGTTTGGATTAATACGCATTGGTACGCCCTTAGATATCATCAATTCTAATGCCTGAGTTTGGAAGGTATTTAAGATATCGCTTTGGCCTGAGAAATGGATGGCCCAGATTTGATGGACGTATTCATTGGTGGCTGTAATCCGATCATAGTTGCCTTCTTCCAATTGATTTTGCTCCGTGATATCGTAGGTGTCGGCAGCAATATCGGCATCCATTAAGTTTCGCAACTGTGCACCCTGATGAAAAGCGAAGTCGGAATCAAATCGGCTAATTGCCTCAGTGATGGTATGAAAGACTTCTTCCCAAAGCGCATTGAAGTTATTTTCGGGTCGCCAAAGTGAGGAATGGAGTTTATCTACGTAGAAGCCTTTACCGTTGTATTCGGCATGATAGGGCCAAAGGTCAGTCTTCATTGTGATGACATAAATACCTTGGGAGGTAATGAGTGGGTCGTCCTCGAATAGTTCCCCTTGTGATTCAGCGTGTGGTCCTGCATAGAACATCATGGTATTTTTCAGGTAGGTGTTTAATTGCTGTTGGTCATCATCGACCATTCCGTCATTATTCTGGTCTAAGAGACTGCTGAATATCCGAATGGCATGCTCAAAAACATCTTTGCCGGTGGTACCAGCAGGCGAAACGAAATCGCGGGTTGGCGGGTTGGTAGCGCTTCCTACGATGTAGAAGCCATTGATTGAATGGACATAATCCACTTTACTTTTCAAGTAGTTTTCAATATCAGTAGAACTGGAGCGCGTTGGGTTGTTAAAGGTATGACAGGAAAGGGTAAACACCGCCATAAGAATGGTAAGGCTGAAACGAACAGAAAAAGAAGCACTAATTTTTATGTTCATATGATCTGGTTTAGCTTTTTACATCAATTAGCGAAGGCGGTTAGGAAAAGAGCAATGAATAAATCGATCAGTAGCTCTTTTTACGTTAAATGCCATGGTTTGTTGGGTATCAGTATTGTGGAAGCCATGTCGTACTTTACCATTAGGGTTTGGCTTTACTTGAATGCGGCGGCATACCGATACTAGATATTCACAAATCATTCAATGGATTGGTTTAGGGTCGGTGATCGTGTCTTGCTGTATTGAGTATTTGTAAATACATAGTTGTCAATAGTCAAGGCCACGATCACCAATTAAAGGTTTGTACCTATATGTCATTGGTCAAAGACACTTAAGTCCCATTCGTCCATCCATTTCAATTCCATTCTATTCTCGACAAAGTGAATAGGCAGCCAAATATATTTACCGTCGATGGGGTTTTCGGGTGTCCAGCGATCACCCATAAATATAAAAGCATCTTTTTTTCCCTGTACGGGAAGAATGTAGGTACTCTGAGAATAGAAAGTTAGAGCAGAATCCTGACCTACGCATGGGTTACCCAGTTCTGTCCAAGGACCAAATATATGATCTGCACTGGCGGATCGGGCTGCATTTGGCGCCCAGCCGGTACAATCAGAAGCTATGAAATAATATTTTCCCGCACTAGTTTTGAGGATGGTTGGTGCTTCCATGTAACGGTTACTGAAAAATCGGGCGTAGGTACCAGAATGGGATAGGTAGTCGTCAGTCAGTTCTGCGATATGCAGGGTACTGTTTTCTTCAGAGGAGTAGAGGTGGTAGGCTTTTCCATTATCGTCTACGAATAGATTCATATCTCTGGCCATTTGTCCATTCTGATAATCTCTACCCAAAATATTCACGGAATCAACATGGGCAGGCAGGCATCCTTTTCCGCCACAGTATTTACTTTTAATGGTATCGGATACAGGTAGTTTGTGATAATCCGCCACATTGATCGGCCATGCTTGTTTGTTGGGCCTCATAGATTCAATAAAAGTAAAGGGTCCGGTTGGGCTATCGGCAACCGCAACACCTGATCGGGCAGCATCATAACTCTGACCTTTAAGCTCGAGGTGAAACCACATGACAAACTTTTTGGTTTTTTCGTTATAACTCACTTTTGGTCTTTCTAGAATACAACCTTTAGCGATATCAGATCCGGAATCGGCGCTATCTACAGATAAAGCAATTCCTTCGTCTTTCCAATTATATAAATCATCAGAGGAATATACATGCACACCTACTTGCGCGGTGTTTCCTATTTTTCCTGCTACCTTATGCTCACCATACCAATAGTATTTTTTGTTGAATGATAGGATTCCACCCCCGTGGGCATTAATATGAACGTTATTATCGTCGTTCCATTCCTGCCCGGGGTTGAAAGTATTAATCGGTGGTTTGGGGCTACCACAGGAGATGAAGACGGCCAGACCAAGCGTAAAAATTATTATTCTTTTCATCTGTTATATCATTTTGAAATATGTTACATCCACTTAGATTTAATGTGAACTGATGTTCGGGCCTGATTTTTTGCAACATCAAGGCGACTTTAGATCAAAAGGGAAGTCCACTCGAGAAGAAATAACTTCTGTGCGTATGTACAATGCGTCCAGCCACTGATGGCTTTTTGTATTACTTTCTTGCGGTAGGGCTTAGCAAATTTGAATCTGTAAGCGCCCTGACCACAGATTTCAAGATGCTTTTCCATTAGGGGTAAAAAGGATACCACCGCTTTACAAGCGCAAGTGATCACATTAGGTCACGCGTATAGTTTGTGCTGATAGTTTGGGTATTGAACTCCTGAGTTCAGGTATAGTGGGATATAAAAAAATCACTACACTAGACGAATGGCAAGGCGTTATAGCCCTTACAAGCTTGTTTATAGGTTCTGAACGTATTATACTTCCCTATTCTAAGATAGATAACCTTCGAGATTTAGTCAACTGCTCGAAGGGTTAGTATATTCCAAATGGTACCTTATATAGAGCTTTGTCTTTACTTGGAAAAGCACTCGAGTATTAGAACTGCTACCGAGGTTAGTCTATTTTATTAGTGGATGAAAGGATTTTATCCAATATTCTTTTCAGGGCTGGGAGATCCTCTTGATCAATGGAGAGGCAATCCAGCTTATTCATTAGTTTATCGGGGATTGCAATAGCTTGCTGTTGCATATCTTTTCCTTTTGGCGTAAGCGAAATGATGACCATTCTTTCGTCGATTTTGGAACGGCTGCGTCTGATAAAACCATTTGCTTCCATTCTTTTCAGAAGTGGTGTAAGGGTATTGCTTTCTAAAAATAGTTTTTCTGAAATACCCTTCACCGGAATATCTTCATTTTCCCAAAGGACCAACAGAACGAGGTATTGAGGATAGGTTAGACCTAGCTCATCAAGGATTGAAGTATACTGTTGGATTACTATTCTAGAAACAGAATACAATGGAAAGCAGATTTGGTTTTCTAACCTGAGTTGAGAAATATCTGCTGCCATATCTAAAGGATTTTTTCAATATATGCTTCAATGGTTTCAGGCGTTGTTGTGGGGGCAAATCGCTTCACGGGTTTTCCATTCTTGTCGATTACAAATTTTGTAAAGTTCCACTTGATAGAACTACCTAGTAACCCACCGGAGAGTTCTGACTTTAGGTATTTGTAAAGCGGATGTGCATCTTTACCATTTACTTTAATCTTTTCGAACATTGGAAAACTTACACCATAGTTTAGCTCGCAGAACGCTTGAATATCTTCTGATGTTCCTCTTTCCTGTTTTCCAAATTGGTTACAAGGGAAGCCTAGTACAACCAGCCCGTCTTCCTTGTGCTTATTGTAGAGTTCTTCCAACCCTTTGTATTGTGGCGTGAGGCCACATTGGCTTGCTGTATTTACTGCAATAATTGTTTTTCCTTTGTACTCGCTTAAATCAGCTTTTTTTCCGTTCAGTTTGTTCGCTGAGAAGTCATAAAACGTTGTTGCCATAATTTTATTTGTTTGGGTTTCCTGCTGTTTGGCAGTAAAACCGTAGTCGTAAATGTGTTTAAAGGAATGGTCTGTTTCCCTTTTGATTATTCTATTAGATGCTTTTTTGTGCTAATGTTAGGTTTTGGTTTCCTGAAAAGGGAAAGCCAAAACCGAAAGTGTAACCTCTATTTTATCTTTTAGTTCTCTCCTGATCGGTACAATAAATCCTCAGTGGTAGATTTTGTACCTCAGGCGAAGGATGAAGCAGATTATTTCTTCATCCATGTATTTGTAGAGAAGAACATTGATCAGATATACCTAGATCAAAGGAAGGGTTTGCGTAACCCCGACACGATTTCTCGATCTGGGCCAGCGCTATATTGTAGCGGATTAAATTAAGGGTAGGTTTTTATATCGTTTAAGATTAAATCGTGAACGATGCAAAAGTAAGTACTTATTTATTATCTACCAAAATGTAGCTTACAAAGTTGTTTTAGTGGGTATACAGATGTGGAGTGCTTCCGATGGTCTGCTTTCGAACAATTCCTATTGTAAGTTGATGCAGAGCTATGGAGAAGGCTACCTGCTTCAGGTAGAGCTTTCTGAATAAATAGGATGGGATAGTTTGATTTTTTATTTTGAATTGACGGTAGCATTGGGTTCAATCGTAGTAACTTTTTTCGCAGCCTTTGAAATGGCTGTTCGACAAATAGGTACATCAGGGTAGATACGGTCTAAATAGCTACGAAAGAGATATATCTATTAAAAATGAAACCTGTCAATACGGAATATTCAGAATTTTTGAAATTGGAGGCACCCTTATGGAAATACCAGAACATAAACGTAAAATGGAATAAATATCCGGAATATGATATTTGTTCTAGAAGATACCAGATTTTGTGTGAAAGCATTTTTGCATTCATTCTTTAGAAATTCGGTGGATATTCATCAAGGTTATGTTTTGTTTATGCTAGCTTTTAAGCTGTTATTTTTTTGTGTGTATATCAGTCATGATTTTCAATTAAGCGAATGGCTTGTGTTGCAAAACGTTCACCCATTAGAATATATCCTTCGGCTGACATATGTAGATCATTTTGTATTTCTTTGCCCATATGATCTAGGCCATCGTTTAGGTCATCGGTATTAATCCAATGGAAGCGTGGGTTTGATTCTCCTACTTTCACTTGTATATCCCTAATCATCGTCCAATGTGCATAGTTGTCATTTTGCATATCGAAATCACTTAATCGGCCAATAATATAGTTGACATCTGTTCGCTCAAGGTCATCACTGATTTGTTGGTGGAGTCCGATCAGGCTTTCTTCATATACCTCGCCCAGTTGTTCTCTGGCATCCCTTTCTCCTTGCATCCAAATAAAAGTAACGGTGGCTACTTTTTCATTTTCTATGGCTGGATATACTTTATTCATAAGGGTATCGTATAAATCAGGTTGCGCTGTAAGCCCATTTCCTGCAACAGGTTTCCAATCCTTGTACCAACGTCTGATGGGTTTACCTCCGAGGGCATCTTTTACAACGATGATGTTTTCTGTTCCGTACTTTTCCTGAAGGGTGGGTATAAAAGATTCTTCCAGATCTAATCGTGCCATATTGGATTGTCCGGAAAGAATAAAAAGATGTTTTCCTACTGGTTTTGGAGCGCAGGAAGAAAGTATATAAAAGGATATACAGAACATGAAGAGTATTAGGATACGCATGGTTTAGCAGGTTAATTATTGAAAGTGGATATTCAAGCTACGATAAAAGAAAGGTTTATTCTGTGATGCGGTGGGTAACGGTATCACTGGGTGCAAAACCAATACGGTGAGCAATGACCTGAATCTGTTGTTCCTCTGGTATCTGGATTGGGTTTTTATAAATCCGCCAACCTGTCCAGGGTTGATGGTCCGTGTTAAATTTATAGCCAATCGTAGCGCCTTCGGTTTTACAGGTTATATCCACCGTTCCATTATGGGAATGTACGATTGGGTTGGCAGTAGTGGGTTGCACTTTATCTGGCCAGAATTGACGAATGAGATCTTCTTCTGGAATAAAGCCCATGTCGTTAGCATCTTCCATCCACTGCGCACAGGCTACACTAAGCTCTTGCCGTATTTCGGCGTAATCGGGATCATCTGCTAAATTTACGAGCTCGTGTGGATCATGCTCCAGATCAAATAATTCTTCAGTCGGTTTGGTCGTTCGAAACCATTGTTTTTGAAACGCATTTAGTGTTCCTTCATCTCGCATCCGCAATAACTCTTGCATGGTGGCCATATTTTCTCGGTAGGCTAGAGGTAGATAATAAGGCTGATCGGTATTGAAATTTTTCAGGTATTTATACTTATGGTTTCTTACGGCTCGGATCATATCATACGTTTCGTCGAATCGGTCGGCAGCTGCATGGATATACTGTCGATCAGTTTGGGATGCAAAGGGTCCTTCGAATGCTTGGCCTTGAATATAATCAGGTGGTTGAATGCCAGCCATGGAAAGTAAGGTAGGTGCAAAGTCAATAAAACTAATTTTGTGTTTTTCGATTTCTCCTGCCCGCTCCTGATTTGGGTAGCGGATAATCATTGGGACCTTAAGTCCCGAATCATAGAGTAATCGTTTTTGCCGTGGTAGAGGGCCTCCATGATCGGTATACCATACGATGATTGTATTGTCTAGTAATCCATCGGCTTCCAGCTGGTTTAGTACGACACCTACGTGTCGATCCATTTCGACTATGTTGGAGTACATTCTTCGGATATCCTGAATCACCAAATTGGTGTTTGGTAAGTATGGAGGAATATTTACTTCAAGATTTTCGGGAACATACAGGGGTTTTTGCGTTCCTTCGAATTGTTTCCACCATTGGATATTTCTTGGGGGAGGGAAGGTATCTAGGTCATATGTTCTTGGAAAAGGATTCCATAAATTAGATTCGTGGGTGACACCAAAATTAAAAACGCTGTAGAAGGGTTTGCCTGCGGGGCGGTTCCTCCAATGTGCAGAAAGGCTAGATTCATCCCAAGCCATTTGTGATGGATGAAACTGGTAATCTTCTTTGGCATTATTTGTTGCATAGTACCCTTCTTCCCGCATAATCTGACTTACCATTTTGACCTGAGGTGGAAGAACGACCTCGTAGTTAATGATCCCCATTTCACGGGCTGCCGGTTGTTGAAATAAAGTTCGCATATGATGTGCACCTATACTAGTAGGATACATGCCAGTTGCAATGGCAGCACGACTTGGGGAGCAAACTCCCGAAATGCTAAAAACGTTATGGTAGCAAACTCCTTCTCTGGCCAAGCGGCTCAGGTTGGGTGTTTGAACGGTAGAGTCTCCGAAAGGGGGGATATAGGGCCCCAGGTCTTCTGCAACCAGCCAAAGAATGTTTATAGGGTCTTCTTCATTTTCTTTATTGGGCTGGCACTGCATGAACAAAACCGATATAAATAAGAAAATGATCCCTGAAGGTAGTGGGATAAACGAAAAGTGTGGTGGCGTATTCTTTTTCATAGTCACTGTAAGACTGAGTGTTTGGCAACAGATAATCTATAAAGCAAGGAAAGTAGCCAATTATGACAGGGTTACACTTTACAGTTTGCTGTTATGGATTGATTATTAAGCATGGAGTAGATTTTGTGCTTCTATTTTAGCGGTACATGAGTGACATAAATCGTATTTAAAGCAGTATCTATTCGATCGGATAAAATGGCCAATTCAATTTATTTTTACTTCCAATTGGGGTGCTTAAAAATTCGTTATGCTCATCTCCCTATTTGTATTACTGCATACGGATCAGGTAGGGGTATAAAAGTCCTTCAACTATCGTTGGTGTCAAAATTAGTTTTCTCAAACGGAAGCGTATAATCTATTAGTAGTCGGGTAAGTACCATTTATCTAACTAAAGACTGATGAATGGTTGAATGATAGAAGGCTTATTTAGGGTATGGGGATGCCATTTATTTTAATGACAATAAGATACGAAGTATTTGATAAAAAAGTAACCGCAAATTTGGGATGCAGGAATGGAGTTCATGCTCCATTCCTGCAGGAAATAGGGACAAGGAATGTTTGAAACGGCAATAGGTGTTTCATTGTAAGTAAATCAAAATACGATTGTCTAAATCGTAAAGGGTTACGTGATATATACGCACGTTTACGTAAGGTACGTTTGCATAAATAATCAATGCTTTTGTGTTTATTTTCAGGTAGTCATTATACGCTTTAACGACTTAGTTGCTTGCATTTTATTCCAAAGCGTATACTCTTTGGACGGGCCATTCATCGATGTAGCCCTTCTCCCATCGTTTTGTATCTAGTTCTTCATGGGTGGCGATACAGTCCTCTAATTCAGATATAATTTTTTCTTCGTCCATGTCCTGACCAATAAATACAATTTCGTTTTTGCGGTCACCAAACATTTGATCCCAACCGGCTTCAATGTGTTCTTGGTTTTCGACGAATGATAGGTAATGTGTACGCTTTTGATAGGGCATGCTACTCCACCAAACACCGGCACTATCTGCACGCAAAGAGCCACCTGCCTGGCCCCAAATCAATGCTTGTTCGGGACGAGATGCGATCCAGAATAGACCTTTACTTCTGATAACATTTCTTGGGAATCTATGCTGTACATAACTCCAAAATCTGATGGGGTCGAATGGCTTTTTACTTCGATAAACAAAGGAGCTTATACCATATTCCTCGGTTTCGGGTGTATGTTCACCTTTGTTGAGTTCTTCTATCCAGCCTGCACTTTGTTCGGCTTCTTCAAAGTTGAATAGGCCAGTATTTAGGATTTTTGCAGGTTCAATTTTGCTGAAGCTAGATTCTATGATTCGGGCAGATGGATTTAGTTTATGAATTGCTGCTTTCAGTATACCCAGATGCTCTTTGGACACTAAATCGATCTTATTCAAAAGAATGACATTAGCAAATTCGATTTGGTCCGTTAGCAGATTGACTATAGTGCGGTAATCCCCATCGATATTAGTCAATTCTCGGTCCATCAGGGTTTCTGGACTTCCAAAGTCCTCAAAGAAATTGAAAGCATCTACGACGGTAACCATCGTATCTATATAGCTGAATCGAGACAGATCGATACCATTTTCTTCATCCACAAAGGAGAAGGTTTGGGCTACAGGGACGGGTTCGCTAATGCCTGTACTTTCAATCAATAAATAATCA
>JABSSK010000129.1 GCA_013214265.1 Saprospiraceae bacterium
CATTTTGTTGCACTTGATGGAGCAGGTGAGGAAAGCGATGAATGTAGCCAAATCATTTCAGTTGAAGCACATAATGATTATTGGATTAAGTTTCCGAAGGATTATGAAGAGTTTTGTGCCGAACCTACACCAGATTCAATTTTATTTTCAGAGGCAGCATGTGATTTGATGGCTGTAAGTATACAGGACGAAATTCTAGAAACCAGGTCGGAAGAATGTTATAAGATTTTTCGTACTTACCGCGTAATCAACTGGTGTGAATACGATGGTGAAGCACAACCGGTAATTGTTGGTCGAGACTGGGATGGCTATAATGGTGATAACCCTCCAAACCCTGAGGGTGATGATGCTCCCGGCAATGATGATATTTATGTTCATGTGAAACGGAACTTTGCAGATGGCCTTCCTGACACGGTCTATTATGATAATAATACAAATCCTTATGATGAAAGTGTAACGTTGGGCAGTAGTACATTCGGTTACTGGTGGCGAGTGATTTCAGGTGGGAATGATCCATCTGAGGAGGACTATTACGAGGGTAATGGTTCGGTATGGTCAGATGATGGTAATCAAACAGACAGTGACATCTCAGGAAACTCACAAAGTGATAATAACGACTACCGTTACGGGAGTTTTGGGTTCTGGCAATACACCCAGCATATAAAAGTGACGGATGTTATACCTCCTGAAATCTTTTACGACGACAACCTGGTCTACTGCTTAACCAATGATGATTGTTCTGCTGACGTCGATATTTCATTTGCTGTAACAGATAATTGTACGAGCGGAGGTGTAGATATTGATATCGACGTTATTGATGGTCCCGATGAATTTTTTGAATTTGAAGAGAATCCCTTCACAGTGGTTGGTCGGTACCCTAAGTATATATTAAATGGGAAAATCCCAGAAGGCGAGTACCGAATCGAAATCGATGCTAACGATCGCTGCGGTAATGTCACGAAAATTATTTTCGAGATGGATATTGTAGATTGTAAAGCTCCGAGCCCTATTTGTATTAATGGGCTAGCTACCGAACTGATGCCAGTTGAAGATGGAGAAGATGTTGATGGTGATGGTGATGCTGATCTCGGTGCCATGACGGTATGGGCTTCTGATTTCCTAGCTAGTGACATCAGCGAGGATTGTTCTGGCCCTGTTGTGTATTCAATTAACCGGAAAGGTGAAACGCCTGATATCCATCAGGACTTTTTGACCGTCACTTGTGACGATCCAGAATACTTAGAGATTGAGATCCATGCTTGGGACAGTGCTGATAATCCTTTCAATATTGATGAAGAGGGTAATACGGGTGGGCCTAATCATGATTATTGTAATACGTATATTCTGGTTCAGGATAATATGTTTTCGTTGTGTGATCCAACGGATGATGACGAGGATAACTTCACAATTGAGGGTGCTGTACAGACGGAGTATGAGCAACCTATTCCCGACGTTAATCTGAGTAGTAACTTTGGCTCTCGGTCTAATTGGACTACCGACGACAATGGTCGTTACACCATCGATGGCCTTGAGCCGGGTGGGGATTACAGTATAACACCTGAGAAATCGGATAATGTAACAAAAGGGGTTTCCACTTTTGATATTGTGCAAATTGGTAAGCATATTCTGAATACGAAACCCTTGGGTACAGCATATAAAAAGATTGCTGCTGACGTAAATGGCTCAGGAACCATAACTATCCTTGATTTAATTCAACTACGTAAAGTGGTTTTAAATATCAAAGATCAATTTCCTATTGGAAAATCATGGCGTTTTATTCCTTCTCATTTCCAATTCCAAACGGATCAACAGCAGGCAGAGGATTTTCCGGAAACTTTAAACCTAAACAACCTTGCTGAAAATTACCTGGAGGCCCACTTTATTGGTGTGAAGAAGGGTGACGTCAATGATAATGTCATAACCCGTTCTACCCGTCAGATATCTCTACAAATATCTGCGCAGTCCATAAAGTCCGGTATTCAGACTACGTTACCGGTTTATTTGAATGGCGTAAATCAGGACCTTGAAGGGCTTCAGTTCGCTTTAATGGCTAACCATGCTCAATTTGATCTGGTGGATGTCACACCAGGACTGATCACAGAGGCACACCTTTTCTTGGATCCGTCCTCTAATCAGCTTCTGGTTTCATGGGATAAGTTTAGTGCTGATAATCAGCTGCGTAACGATCAACCTATATTTTGGGTGACCATTGATCCTATTTCAGATGTTGACATAGCTGCCCAAGGGTTTACACTCAATAACCGCCAACTGAAAGCTGAAGGGTATTCTAGTTCAGAAGAATGGATGCAGGTCAATTTAGCATTTGCAACGAGTGCATCAGCTCATACTACCATAGGTAATTTTATGCCTAATCCATTTATAGATCGTACGAGTTTGCAGTTCCGGTTAGATCAGGATCAAGAGATAACCTGGAGTATAACGGATGCGATGGGGCGTCAGATCAGACAATGGAATGAGAATAGAGCCTCCGGTCAGCAAGAGATTATCATTCATGATAATGATCTTACTGGTCCTGGTGTATATTACCTCACGTTGTACACGAAACAAGGAAAGTATACCAGCCGACTAGTTCATCTTTGGTAATGGAAGAGGACGTTTAAAAGACCAACATAACCAACTCCCCAAGCGATTTTAATGATCTCGTTTGGTGGGTTATGGTTTTTTATTGCTCTTTTTCTGCAGCCTCTTTTACTGCTTTAGCAACCGTCCAAGCTACTTGTTCATCTAAAGTAGGCGGGATAATCATCTCTTTAGTTGGATATTCTACAGTGTCGGCAATAGCATAAGCAGCAGCTAGTTTCATACTTGGTGTGATTCGTTTGGCACGGGCATCTAGTGCGCCACGAAAAATACCCGGAAACCCGAGTACGTTATTCACCTGATTAGGGAGGTCAGATCGTCCTGTACCAACAATTGCAGCACCTCCCTTGATCGCTTCTTCGGGCATAATTTCTGGAGTGGGGTTAGCCAAAGCTAATATAATGGGGTCTTTTCCCATCGTTCTGATATCAGCAGCGGTAAGTAAATTGGCTACGCTGACGCCAATAAAAACATCAGCACCAATAAGGGCATCTCGAAGTGTTCCGTGTTGAGCCTTTTCGTTGGGAAAGATGAGAAGTTCCTTTTTTGAATCATTAAGATCTGTTCGACGGGAACTGATAATCCCCTTACTATCACATACGATAACATTTTTAACAGATACACAGCGGTCATTGTCTTTATGATCAAAGCACCGCAATAATTTAGTAATTGCTACTCCAGCAGCACCTCCTCCATTTACCACTACGTTAAGTTGGAATAAACTTTTGCCAACGATTTTTGCAGCGTTGATTAATGCTGCAAGAACAACAATAGCTGTACCATGCTGATCGTCATGAAAAACAGGAATACCTATATCCTGCAAGCGATTTTCAATTTCAAAACTTCTGGGGGCAGCGATATCTTCCAGATTAATCCCACCAAAAACTGGGGTAAGTAGCTTTACGGTTTCTATAATCTTTTCTGTATCCTGTGTGTCAAGACAAATAGGGAAAGCGTCAATATCTGCAAAGCGCTTGAACAGTAAAGCTTTTCCCTCCATCACCGGAATGGAAGCTTTGGCCCCAATATTTCCCAAGCCAAGTACAGCAGATCCATCGCTTACAATAGCAACGGTATTGCCTTTGATAGTATAATCCCATACTGCTTCTGGGTTTTTTTGAATCTCACGACAAGGCTCTGCCACCCCCGGAGAGTAAGCAAGAGATAAATCATCTTTGGTTCTGACATCCATTTTGGGCGTTATTCGAATCTTACCCTTTAAGCTTCGATGCAAGTTCAATGATTCTTTAAAATAATCCATTGCCTTTGATTTTAATGGAGAAATACCTGTGTAACTCCTTGGTTCCTGCAATTTGAAAGGCACAAGGTACAAGTTTCCGGTTGTTACCAAATAACTTATTTTTGGTAAACGGTAGATTTAATCTCGACAGGACTTTGTAGGGTTCTATGTACGGGGCAACGATCAGCTATTTCCAGTAAACGCGAATGCTGCTCATCACTTAATTCGCCTGTAATACGAATTTCTTTGTGGAAATGATCAATCTTGGCAGGGTTCCCTTCATAGCATGCTTGCTGGTCTCTAGGATAGTCTTTAAAATGTTCAACATTTATTTTTACAGAATCTAATGGCCATTTCTTTCTACGTGCGTACATGTGAAGTGTCATAGCAGTACAAGCACCTATACTGGCTGAAAGATACTCATAAGGGTTGGGGCCATAGTCATTGCCACCGGCGATTGCCGGCTCATCACTGATTAGGGCATGGTGTCGAACTTGTATATCAGTAGTAAACTGATCCTTGCTTTGCAGCCTAATGGTTACATCTTTGCCAACGTTTAGATTTTCTTTTTGAGGCCAATCAATGTAACGCTGACTCCAAGATGCAATAACTTGCCCCACGTAACGGGAATCGTTTTTATTGGTAAGTAGGTGGTCAGCCCCATCGAGAGAAACAAAACTTTTGGGGTGCCTTGCTGATTGATAAATATGCGCAGCATGATCAATAGATACAATACGATCCTGCGGGGAATGCAGCATTAATAATGCTTTGCCTATCTGTGCAATCTGATTGTTCTGCTTGTGGTTACCTATGTCCTCGAGAAATTGCTTTTTTATAGTGAAGGGGCGACCACCTATGTTGACAGTTGCTAAACCAGTCACATTAATTTTTTCATAGCTGTCGCTTAAAAGATGAGTTACATGATCAGGATCAAAAGGTGCGCCTATGGTAGCTACAGCTTTAACAGATTTCAGCTGATATGCTACTCGAATAACAGCTGCACCACCCAACGAATGCCCTACCAGTAAGGAGGGAGCCTGATAATTTTCTTCGAGATATTTGGTTGCCGAAATAAGGTCCTGTATGTTGCTGGAAAAGTTGGTATCTGCAAAATCACCTTCGCTTTCACCGAGGCCGGTAAAGTCGAATCTCATAACCCCAAACCCTTGCCGGGCAAGAGCCCTACTGATATTTTTTACGGCAGATAAGTTTTTGTTACAGGTAAAGCAATGTGCAAATAAGGCAAAAGCTTTGGGGTGCGTATCTATAGGAAGTTCAAGCCTTGCAGCCAGTTGTTCCCCTTGGTGATTTGAGAAAAGAATGTTTTGGGTATTCATATTGATCATTGGGTTTGACGATACTGGCTAGAGCAAAAGGGTATTCTGTAAGCATTACTTTACATTCCTTGCCAAGACTTCAACCGGTTTGAAGTACTTATTGGTGGTGTTAAGTGCAGAAACCGTTTACCCTGGTAATCGGGGTATGTAGTCTAGACCTTGGCGCCACCAATTCTTACCACCAGATATCCCGTTAATTTAAAGTTTTCCAATACGATGTCTTGATAATTTAATATTAAACAGTTATTGCTTTTAAATTACTGATTAACAATACATTGTACTGTTTTTATTTGGTTTTTATTATTAGTTTTGATCTAATATAATGTTTCAATTAGAAGTATTTTCCTTTAATACCAAATCAAACGTGAAAATGAATTCACCCAAAATTGCTGTTCTAGACCTTTATAAGGGTAAAGAAAATGAGGAAGTGAAAAGTATCAAGAATATGGTAAAGGACTATATTCGGGATGCTTCGGTGGATATTTTCGAGGTCCGTGAGTCGTTTTCTTTCCCCGACATTTCTTATCATGCGTACATTGTAAGTGGTGGCCCGGGTGACCCAAATGATTCCGAGGGCTTATTCTCGGAAATGTTTGGACAATGGTTAGACGGTATACGGGCCTATAACAGCTCTCATACCACCAAGAAGCAGGTGTTACTCATCTGTCATTCTTTTCAAATGGCATGCCTACATTGGAAATTGGGTAAGGCTACCCAACGCCAATCCCCTTCTTTTGGGGTATACCCAGTTCACCTCACCAATAAAGGGGTTAATGATCCTATTACCCAGCATTTTGAGCATTCTTTTTACGTTGCAGACTTCAGACACTTTCAAATTGTAGAGCCAGATGAAGCTCAATTTGAAAGCATGAATGCTAAAATTCTGGCCCTAGAGAAAGTACGTCCTAATGTGCCTTTGGAGCGAGCTATTATGGCTGTCCGGTTCACACCCGAAATCATGGGGGTACAATTTCACCCGGAAGTATCACCCGCCCGTATGCGTACCTTACTGAAGGACCCAGTCCGTCGGGAAAAAGTTATTCAGGAAGGTGGACTGGATAAATATCAAAAAATGCTCAAATATTTAAATGATACGAGTAAGATGCATGCTGTACATAATCGTTTTATACACCTTTTCTTGGATATGGTAAGCATCCATGCTCCTGTAGCTTAAATTATGATTGTTATCTATACCGCTCAGCAACAAAGATGCTTTTGGTTGGCTCTGTGGGTCATTATAATCTTCTCGCATCACAGCATCGCTCAGGAATTGGTGGGAAAGGTAATACAACACCAAACGAAAACGCCCATTGCTTATGCGCATGTGGGCTGGATAGGAAAGAATAAAGGTACCATCTCAAACTCAAAGGGTTCCTTTCGTCTTCCAAGCTCGGATATTCAGCAAGGAGATACCCTGCGGGTTTCTGTGCTTGGTTATGAGTCGGCGATTTGGGTCTGCCCTAAGGAATTACCATTAGATTCAATAATTATTACCCTTACACCACGAGAGTATATTTTACCTGCAGTAACATTATGGGCTACCTCTAAAAAGCAACAAATAGGGAGTGACCGGGATATTTCCAATGAAATGGTGTGGGGGGCAGGAGGATTGCCAAGTGGGGAAGAACTGGGACGGGTTTTTTTACTTCAAGATAAGGAACGTGTGGTTCTTGATAGTTTTCACGTCAATCTGAAGTATAATGGTAAGGACAGTTTATATTTTCGACTAAATGTATATGAATGGCGAGAAGGCCAACCGTTAAGGGCAAGCCTTCAGGAAGAGATTCGATTCTGGATTTGTCCAGCTAAGGACCAAACGGAAACAGACTGGTACCATATTCCATTAGGGGATTATAATATTCGTCTGGAGCATGATTTCATGGCTTCTCTGGAATTACTCCGGCATAGTGTGTCCTATGGCTACAGCCCTATATTTATATCGGTTTCTGATTTTGACCAACCTGCTCCCTGGCGGCAGACTGCTCAGGCAGATTGGTCTCAGTTACGAGATTATACATTGGCGTTTTCATTTAGTATTCAGTATGAATAGAGGAGGTTTTCTGTATCAATAAGCAACTGTTTATACCAGTTAATGTAGACAGTCTATTCCGTAGTAGTTCTTTCGAGAGCATTGTGCTCTGTTCTAATCTACCTTTTCAATGGGGAAAGCCCATCTTCTAAATCACTTCTTTGAGCAGGAATGCCTTCGGTTAGTCACGATAATTTCTTCCATTTATTTCGGCTGATTAGTGACCTCTCAGTTGGATGTTGTAGATTTTTTGAAGTTACGGATTATGCTGTGGCACTTTTGTTAAATGATGGCGTACCCAGACTACTGTGTGAAGGATTTGCTATGCGTTACGTTTTGCAGGAAGGATGTAAGGCTTGCCCTAAGGCTCTGATGCATACTTTCTCTGGTGTGCAAGTATTTCGCTTGGACTTCCTGTCCATTTTATGTGCAGGGATTGGAAGTTCTTTCAGTAAATTTACTGGGCGATTTACGTAGGTTTTATTTTTTATTCTTCTTCCGCGAAAGAACGGTTGGCAAAGTAAGATGTAATTTTTTTTGCGGCAGCGAGACCAACCAGCTCAACTAAATCTGCGGCCCTTGCTTCTTTGACTCTGCGTACAGAACCTAGTTCACTTAGCAACTTCTGCGCTGTTTTTTCACCAATGCCCGGAATACGAGTGAGTTCCGATTCTGTGAAGTATTGGGACCTCTTGGTGCGGTGGTGGCGTACCGCAAATCGGTGGGCTTCATTTCTGGCTTGTTGAATAATTTTAAGGGATTCCGATTTCTTATCGATATGCAAGGGGATGGGGTCATCGGGGAAGTAAATTTCTTCCAGCCTTTTGGCAATACCAATAACCGTTATTTTATTTTCGAGTTCTAACTGGCGAATACTTTTCATTGCTGCACTCAATTGCCCTTTACCACCATCAATGATGACCAATTGTGGTAAAGGAGCCTCTTCTTTTAGCAACCGACTATATCGCCTGAAAACGACCTCTTCCATACTAGCGAAGTCGTTTGGGCCTTCTACTGTTTTTATATTGAAGTGTCGATAATCTTTTTTGGACGGTTTGGCATTTTTGAATACCACACAGGAAGAGGTTGGGTTGGTACCTTGTATATTAGAATTATCGAAACATTCTAAATGAATAGGTATCTGATCCATTTGCAGGTCTTTTTGCATGGTTCTTAGGATGCGCTCGGTGTGTGTTTGTTTCTTGGTGCGAGAGGCACGTTGTTTTTGCTTTTGCAAAACATAGTATCGTACATTTTTTTGCGAAAGCTCTAGTAATCGCTTTTTATCCCCAATTTTTGGAATGGTGATCATAATATCTGTACCCGCGACGGGTACTTCGTATGGCAGAATAATTTCCTCTGCTATACTATTATAACGTTCTCGTAAGGCAGGAATAGTGAAAGCTAATAATGCCTCTTCCTCATCATCGTCCAGGTTGGTGACGAGTTCCTGTGTATGTGCATGGATGATAGCGCCATTGACTACTTTGATATAGTTTACGTACGCTTCTTTTCCTTCATTATCAATAGCGATTGAGAACACATCTACATCGCGAATGGTCGTACTTACTACGGTGGATTTGCTTTGGTAGTTTTCGAAGGCGGAGAGCTTTTCTTTTAAGTTTTGTGCTTTTTCAAACTCTAGATTTTCTGCATACCCCTGCATTTTATCTTTAAAATGACGGATCACCGGACTAAAGTTTCCTTTCAGCATGTTCCGAACTTGCTGGATTTTTGCGGCATAACCATCCTCTTCTTCCAAGCCTTCGCAGGGGCCAACACAGTTTTTGATATGGTATTCAAGACACACTTTGAATTTACCGGCGTCGATATTTTCCGGCGATAGATTGTAGGTACAAGTGCGCAATGGAAAAAGCTGTTTGATAAGATCTAAGATAATCTTTAACCGCCCTTTCGAGGTATAGGGACCAAAATAGGTTGACCCATCCCGAATTACTCTTCTAGTGATAAAGACCCTTGGAAACCGTTCTTTTTTAATGCATATATACGAGTAGGACTTATCGTCTTTTAAGGAAACATTATATCGGGGCTGGTGCTTTTTGATTAGGGTATTCTCTAGTAGTAGGGCGTCAGCTTCTGTTTCTACAATCGTGAACGCCAAATGATCGGCATTCTTAACCAATACCCTAGTTTTATGTGCACGGTCACGACGATCACCAAAATAAGAGGTTACTCTATTTTTTAGGTTTTTCGCTTTCCCAACATAAAGAATTTGATTATCCTTATCATAAAACTTGTAAACCCCTGGCTGTTTTGGGATAGTACTGGAAATTTTCTTAAAATCTTCCGTTGTCATATATACCGACTAATTGCTTTTTAAATAACAAATGGTTATTAATCATGGTTGTTAAATCCATGCAATCATGCATACCGCAGAGAATAGTATCGTTTCCATGCTAGAAAATGGTAATATTCTTTAGTTTATCAAAACATATAAAATATGAAATGGCTACGTACCTTTTTCTTTTTTGCCATATTTATCCATAGTAGTTTTTCAAGTAATGCCCAAAGTTTCTTGGATGGTTTTGGCATAAAAGGTGGGTTAAATATAGCAACCATACATACGGGTAGTGATGTTTTTTTTGATGAGCTTTCGCCAAAATCATTTTTTCATTTAGGTGTGTATCGGGATTTTTGGCTCGATTTGGACTGGAGCGTACGTGCAGAGCTACTATACTCAGCCAAAGGGGCTAAAACAGCTTTTCGATTCGGAGCAGGTACAGAAGAAGAAGGTTGGTTTAGATCTAATTATTTGGCTGTTCCTATAATTGCTCAGTATGGTTCGGGTAACTTTAAATTTGGCGCAGGAACTGAAATTAGTTTATTGCTTAATGACCAGCTTTTTATTGATGGTGAAGCGTCGGAAAGCCTGCTCTATGATCGTTCAGTGGACTTAGGTATTGTAGGTAATATTACTTACACTCTTCTTATGATTGATATAGAAGTCAGGTATGTTTACGGCCTAATTGACTTTACAAACAACCAATTTACCGATCCTAATGGTAATACGATCCTGTCAAATGGGTTAAATAATGGGGTTTTGCAAGTAGGTTTAGGGTTGAGAATTTTCTGATTTCGCTGGGTTGTCCTTGTACATATCATTTGGATTACCTAGTTACCATTAACGGAGCGATCAATATTTTCCCTGGCGTAACTGTTCTTGATAATCTTTAAGCACTTCCCACTCCGCATTGGCGGCCAAGCGAGCCTGAGCGGGCCATGATCGGTGTTCGTATATCATCAATTTAGGATCTGCTTTTTCGACGAGGTCTACGATCTTTTGGGGAGCTGTCTGAGCTAATTGATCAAACGAATGGACACCAGCTGCATGCAGAATAGCTTCGATTTCAGGATTAATACCTTCAATTAGCTGTAGGTTATCTGCTGCTTTTTCGGGTTGAGATAATGCTTCTGGCTGGCTGGCTCCAGCCTTTCGGCGGTACAATTCTTGGGCTTGCCCGATCCAGTTATCTTTTTCGATACGCCCCTCAAAAAATTGTATTGCTTGGGTTATTTTATGGATGTCATCTGCTGTCCATTGGCTTATTTGTTCGAAGGTAAAAATACCTGCATTGTTGAGTTTTTTCTCTAAAAAAGGACCTATTCCATCGATCAGGTTTAGGTCATCCTTAGCATGTGGTTGTAATTGTGACCGGTCGAGTTGTAAAATATCATTTGTGGCCGTCAATACAGATATAGAAGGCTCTTCGGTATTTGTATTAGTTAGAGTTAAGGAATCCAATGTTTGTATGGACTTACCATCAGGTTGCTTCAGGTCAGCAATAGTTTTTTCAAGTTTTCCTTTTTCAGCTTCTAATCGTTTAACCTTTGATTCCACTGTCGCCAATCGCAGACCTAAATCAGGTTTTTGCTGGGAAAGGTTTACTTCAGAGGCATCTGTTTCCAATGTACCGCTGCTTTCCACATTCTGTAACTGATCATTGAGGTCATCAATGGTAGTCGACAGGCTTGCCTTACGGACACGTTCTTTTTCCAGTTCTTCTTGGAGGTACTTTACCTGATGTGATAACTTTCCTTGTTCGGTTTTCCACCGTATGTTTTGGGCGTTGGCATCCTCTAACTGGTAATGAATTTTTTTATAATCCGCATCCCTTAAGGCTACCTCATCCGTCAGTTGGCTGATCTTTTCGTCCCGTTGGCTGATCTCTATTTCTTTTTTTTTTAGCTCTTTTCGTAGGGCTCTTACTTTACGACTCCTTAGTAGGTATCCTACCAAAAGACCAAAAAGGAATGATACTAAGCAAAAAGCCAGAAAGATGAGGCTTTCAAGCTGGGTAAAACCCGCAAACAATTCATTTAAATCCGGAAGTGTCATAGCCTTAATTTTATTGCTTTTCTTGAATTATGAAATCAACACGTCGGTTTTTTTGTCGGCCTTCATCGGTTCGATTAGGCGCTACCGGTTGCAGTTCTCCTTCTGAATCGACGGATATTCTTCCCTCAGGAACACCCAAGCTTTGCATATATGCTTTGGTACTTTTGGCCCGATTGAGACCCAGCCTAAGGTTGAAGGCTTCGGTGGCAATACTATCGGTATGCCCATTCCTACGTTCCCAAGTAGCTATTTATCGCTATTTAAAAACTAAATCAGAGCTAACTTGATCCGTCTCAAGCAAAATCATAGAGTGAGAAATATCGATGGCTCGAATTCTG
>JABSSK010000013.1:0-7824 GCA_013214265.1 Saprospiraceae bacterium
TGTTGGGTATGACCGTGGATGATATAGCGGTTTCCCAACCATCGCCGGTCAAGTGTCTTTTGCCAATGGCGAATTAATCGGTGACTTTGGATGTCTTGTAATGGATCGGTATGCATGAATTTGAAACCTGCGTGAACCATCCAGTACGCTTCCCATTGGTGATAGGTAGGTAAATGTGCAAGCCAGTCCAGAATACCAGTTGAAATTTCAGAAGGATGACCTACTCCAAATGACTGGAGTGTGATGCCTAGGCCTGCATTCATGGCAATCTCACGATCAATTTTTCCTTGAGCAGCTAAGACAATAAGATGATCGTGGTTACCCTGTAAAAAGACGGTTTGAAAGGGCGCTTTTTCATACTGGCGTAATAGATCAATAACTTGGGCACTATTAGGGCCTTTATTGATATAATCCCCCAGAAAGAACAGGGCATCTCCTGATTGTAGACTAAGGTTGTTTACTAGTGTTTCTAAAGTTCGGGCACATCCATGTATATCCGAAATGGCGAATGCTTTCATTGTACCGAAAATAAAAAACAATTTTACGACCCTCAAGTTATTTATCTTGTGTCTTCAAGAAAATGCTTCTATGGTCCATTTTGTATATGCTATACTTCTTTTTTGTTTGCCTGATATGGGGCCTGATGCCAAAACAGAACAACCCCTTTATTTGGTGGGTACTTGGAAGGGTGTGCTTACGCAAAATCAAGGAGGATTTACCCCTGAGTATAATTTTGAGCTCCAGTTGGAAATTAAAGAGGGTAAAATTGTAGGAACATCTTATGTTTCCGTTCAAAATATCTATGCCCAGTGGTCGCTGTCGGGTTCTTTACAGGGGGATACATTCTATTTCGAGGAAACCCAACTTGGTGATCATACCAAGAATAAAGACCTGTACTGGTGCTTGAAGAAAGGAAATCTTCGCCTAATGATGCATGACTTACGCTGGGTGCTCTATGGCAACTGGGAAGGAGAAAGTTCGTTGGGTCCTTGTGTGCCAGGAAAAATCCGGCTAGAAAAAGTAATTCCGCAAGTCTAATTTTACATTTGGGAACCCTACTCTGTTTTTCTCGGTTTTTTAGGCAATCAGCCTTTTCAGATGACGTAAAAAGAATACCTTTGCGACGCGTAAAGCGAACCCGGCAAATAGCGAGCATATGAATATCTTAGAACAAATTCAGGCAGGAGTAGTACAAGCAGTACAACACCTGTACGGTACTCAAATTGAGGCAGACAGTATAACACTGAATACAACGCGCAAAGAGTTTGAGGGCGATTATACCGTTGTGGTTTTTCCCTACACTAAAGTAGCCAGAAAAAAACCAGAGCAAATTGGAGAGGAGATAGGCCACTTTTTAGTTGAAAAGCTGGCTCATGTGACCCATTTTAATGTTATCAAAGGGTTCCTGAATTTGACCGTCAGCGATACTTATTGGCACCAGTTTTTGCTAGATATCTATTCAGATGAACAGTATGGCCAGCAACCGTCCAATTCGGAAAAGGTAATGGTTGAGTTCTCATCACCCAATACGAATAAACCCCTACATCTTGGCCATATTCGAAATATTTTGCTGGGGTGGTCTTCCGCAAAAATATTGGCGGCAGCAGGATATGAGGTTGTCAAAGTACAGATCGTTAATGACCGGGGAATTGCTATTTGCAAAAGTATGCTTGCTTGGGAAAAATATGGTGAAGGAGCTACCCCTCAATCCACCCAAACTAAGAGCGATCATTTTGTAGGGAGCTTCTATGTACTTTTTGAGCAGAAATTTCAGGAAGAATATACCAAATGGCAAGCTTCATCTGAAGGTGTGGCTGCTTTTGCGAAGCGGAAAGATGAAAAACAAGACCAGGCCGCTTTTTTCAAGGCCTATAAAAATACCTACTTCAATGCGGAAAGTGCCTTAGGGAAAGAAGCTAAAGCCATGCTCAGAAATTGGGAAGATGGTGATCCAGAAACCGTCGCCCTATGGAAAAAGATGAACCAATGGGTTTATCATGGATTTGATGCTACCTACGAAAACCTAGGGGTAACTTTCGATAAATTATACTATGAGTCCAACACGTATCTGTTGGGTAAGGATTTAATACAAACAGGTCTACAATCTGGGCAGTTCTATCAAAAAGATGATGGGTCAGTATGGATTGACCTAGAAGATGTAAAGCTGGATCATAAGCTGGTTCTGCGGTCGGATGGTACTTCTGTTTATATGACTCAGGATATCGGAACCGCACAGTTGCGTTATGATGATTTCAAGGTGGATCGCATGGTATACGTGGTTGCTGACGAGCAAGATTATCATTTTAAAGTTTTATTTGAAATAATGAAACGATTAGGAGCACCCTATGCAAATGATATGCATCACTTGTCATACGGTATGGTTGATCTACCTACCGGAAAAATGAAATCTCGAGAAGGTACTGTGGTTGATGCGGATGACCTGATGGCAGAAGTGATTCAGGAAGCCAAAACTATGGCGGCAGAGCGTGGTAATCTGGCCGAGTTATCCGAATCAGAAAGAAATAAGATCCATCAGCAGGTTGGCCTAGCAGCCCTGAAATTTTTTATTATAAAAGTACAGCCACGCAAGCGGATGACCTTCGATCCTAAAGAATCTGTGGATATGCAAGGCCAAACGGGGCCTTATGTGCAAAATGCTTACGTACGGATCCAATCGGTGCTTAGAAAGGCAGGTACTATGGATCTGGAACCGGCAGTAAAGTACCAAACATTAGAAACCGCCGAAAAGGATTTGATTGCGATGCTTTTTGTATTCCCAGAGATCATTCGGGTTGCAGCAGCAGAGTTAGATCCATCAAACGTAGCAAATTATTGTTTTGATCTGGCAAAAGCTTACCATCGGTTTTATCATGATTACTCTATCTTACGAGCTGAATCGGATGCTGCCAAGTCTTTTCGCTTGGCTCTAAGTACGTCGGTGGCTCATGTTTTACGGTTCGGTATGGATCTGCTGGGTATCGAGATGCCGGACCAAATGTGATAAATCAGAATTTTGAATTAAATTTTGCCGGAAGGCGCAAACGTATACGTTTCTGTAAAACTTTATCTACTAATGAGTAAAGAAGCGAGCAATGAAAAGTCGCTCAATTTTATTGAGCAAATTATAGAAGACGATCTGGCAAACGGTAAGCATAATGGCGAAGTACAAACCCGTTTCCCTCCTGAACCGAATGGGTTCTTACATATCGGTCATGCCAAAGCAATCAGTGTCAATTTTGGAATTGCTCAGCGTTATAATGGAAAGTGTAACCTGCGTTTTGATGATACTAACCCGACGACAGAAAGCACAGAGTATGTTGATAACATTAAAAAAGATATTGCTTGGCTGGGATTCGAATGGGACAATGAGTGTTATGCTTCGGATTACTTTGATCGTTTGTATGATTTTGCCGTAACGCTGATCCAGAAAGGACTCGCTTACGTCGACGATTCCACAGCGGATGAAATTGCAGAACAGAAAGGCAGTCCTGATCAACCAGGGACAGAGAGCCCGTACCGGAACCGCTCGGTAGCGGAAAATATATCCCTTTTTGTGGGTATGAAAAATGGCGACTTTCCCGATGGTAGTCGAGTGCTGCGGGCAAAGGTGGATATGAATTCACCCAATATGCATATGCGTGACCCGATCATTTATCGAATCAAAAAAGAAGCACACCACCGAACCGGAGATAAATGGAATATTTATCCCATGTGCGATTTTGCGCACGGGCAGAGTGATAGCATAGAGCAGGTGACGCACTCCTTATGTTCCCTGGAGTTCATTCATCATCGGCCACTTTACAATTGGTTCATTGCGCATCTGGAAATTTATCCGTCCCGGCAAATTGAATTCGCTCGGATGAATGTTTCTTATATGATTACGTCAAAACGCAAATTGCTGAAGTTGGTTAATGAAGGCCTAGTAACAGGTTGGAATGACCCCAGAATGCCAACAATAGCAGGAATGCGCAGACGTGGTTTCCCACCTAAAGCAATTGTTGACTTTTGTGTACGTGCTGGTGTCGCCAAACGCGATAACCTAATCGATGTAGGACTGCTGGAATTCTTTGTACGGGAGGTTCTTAATAAGGAAACACCTCGCTACATGGCCGTATTAAACCCCCTTAAAGTGATTATAACCAATTATCCAGAGGGGAAAGAAGAAGAACTCGTAGCCATCAATAATCCTGAAGACGAAAGCCAGGGTACGCGTATTATTCCGTTTTCTCGCGAAATTTATATCGAGCAGGAGGACTTTATGGAAGATCCACCCAAAAAGTATTTCCGCATGGGTCCAGGCCGTAATGTCCGATTGAAAAATGCCTATATCCTACATTGTGAAGACTACAAGAAAAATGCGCAAACAGGAGCAATAGAAGAGGTATACTGTACGTACTACCCCGATAGTAAGTCTGGTCAGGATACTTCAGGTGTGAAAGCTAAAGGGACCCTACATTTTGTGTCCATTGCTCATGCCAAACAAGCCGAAGTTAGGCTGTATGATCGTTTGTTTACAGATCCCACACCTACGGCACACGATGACAAAGACTATCTTGATTTTTTCAATACCGGGTCCTTGGAAGTGCTGCATAATGCATTTATCGAACCAGCACTAGCTGAGGTTGTAGCTGGAGATCGTTTGCAGTTTATGCGCAAAGGCTATTTTGCTGCTGATGATGAACATACGTCTGACAAACCAGTGTTCAATCGTACGGTAACCCTTAAGGATACTTGGGCCAAGATGAAAAAAAAGTAAGGCATATTTGTAAGGATGGGGTGCAGAGATTGAACTGAGTGAAAGCATTTGTAATCTAGAAAACAGGCAGAACTACTGTTTAATAGTTTATGTATTACTGGATGACAGTGATTACAAATCCATTTAGAAAAATGAGGCGAAAAATGTAGCCTAAATGCTAGCCGGAAAGGATAACTAATTTGTATATTTGCCCCGCTAAAAGATGGTGGTTGTAGCTCAGTTGGTTAGATCGAGTGATTGTGGTTCCAGAGGTCGCGGGTTCAAATCCCGTCTTCCACCCAAAACGGGATTTGTCGGATTTACTCGGCAAGTCCCGATTTTTGTTAATGGGTAATCGGTAAATTATTCAGGTGTTACATCAAAAATACTATCCTATATTGTAGTTCTATGATTGAGTATTTTTTGCCTAAAATCCATTTCTAAAAGGAACCCTTCTTAAAGCTAATTAAGTGCTATTTAGAGTTGTTGTCAGGTTATTTACCTAAAAATTGAAACGATTACAATAATAATAGCGTAACTACCAAAGTACGCACAATGGAAGTCGTGAGTCTGTCAATTCAGTATGGTAAAGGTAAAAACCCCTCAACCACTGGCAACTTGACTTAAAAATACTTCTGTAATAGTCCTCCCTTAGGGCCTTAACATCTTTAGAAATTGTGGAACCTTCCTTAGCCATATGCTTGGCAGCTAAGCTGGTATAGAAAAAGGTGATAAATAACCCCAAGGGTATGCCTGAAGCATATTTTCTTTCGTATGAAGAGTTGGCATTGGTGTAACGAGATGAAACAGGCAGGTCTAGACTTATACTTATTTGCCGCTACAGGAGCGTCTCACATAGTATCTATGCCCATGAAGAATTCTCTAACAAAAAGCTGTTATATGACCTTAATAGGTTTTTCTTCCAATTTTAAGAAAACATCTATCCGAGAATTACCTACACAAATTTGGATTCAAGCTTTGAAATAATCTATCATGATAAAACAAAATTCAAGACTCACCGAATATAGAGAGATGCATAGATTTCTTTCTATGCTAAAGAATGTAAAATTAAATTTTGGGCCAGTACCTAACGCGGATACTCACCCTCTAGAGCAAGTGTACATATTTAAAATATTTGAGATTTTATCGGAATGGGAACAGTTTTATAATTATAATTTCTACATCATAAGCGCCAATAGTGAATGGTCTTATCAATTGGACAAAAAGAGTATTGTAGTGTATTTGTCTAACGAGGATCATAGTATCCCGAAGTATTTTGAGAAAGCCCTATTCGTTTTTACACCTTATTGTCCCTTAGGAGCGGAGTGTCCAGATAATTGTTATCCTATACCCCTAGGTTATAATGGTTCGTTAGAAGAAAAAGAAGTAGTGCCTATTGCTGAGCGGAAATACGATATCTTTTTCTCTGGAAATATTTACAAAAGACGATTACCATTTTGGGTAGGACTGCAATTGTTTTCGTTCCGGAACAAAATTAGCATGAAATCAACCGTCAAGCACCTTTTACAATTTAATCGATCGTTTACCGGTGGAATGTCGCCCAGTGTTTATTCTGAAGTTTTAATGAATAGTAAAATTGCTTTGGTGCCAGAAGGATATATATCAAATATCAGTTTTCGATTCTTTGAAGCAGCCAAGTATGGAACTGTAGTTATCACTAAAAAGCTTTATGATTATTGGTTTTTAAGGTCTTTTCCAGGAGTAGAACTTGACGGTTGGCTAAATGTGGGCAAACATATTCGTAAACTGCTTGACCAACCTGAACTCCTGGAAGATTACCAGTCTAAAGTGGTAGAATATTATAATCAATTCTGTAGGGAAGATGTAGTGGCTAATTTTATTATAAAACAGATAACAGAAAAGTGTGCTTAGATTAGCACTTTTATAGTTGAGTCCAATAGAAAAATTATAAGAATTAGTGCGTCTTTCTTTAATACTTCTAAGTCATAAGGTCTGTTACTTGACTTGTAATGGTGTTCGGCTATCCTAGCGCTAAATATCTGGTGGTATGAGCAGTTACGGATACTGAGAATACTGCATCAACCCTGGTTTTGATGATTACCTTTTTTAAATTATAAAGACACTAAAAATCAGCTGGCTATTTCAATATGCCCACTCTTTGTTTTACTACTTTTTTGAAAGCTGTCCTTTTTCGGCAGCCTCTCCTCAGGTTACCAAGCGGTAACAACTTTCTTTTGTCATTCAATATGGTAAAGTGGCGTATTTACGATAATCAACATGAGCATTTGTAAGTGATATTTCGTTTTTCTCTTTTTTATCAATAGTTTTAGTTAAACGTTAACTTCACTCACGGCATGAATATGAAAAACCTACATCTTTACCTCTCTATTGCTTTTGTTTTTGTTTGTATGATGGTGACAAAGGGACAAACGTCGCAGGCTCCTCAGATGCCTAAACAAACATATGAACCACAAGAACTGAGCCTGGACGATACGAAAGTGGTAAAGCAATTATTTGATGAGGCTCTTACATCAAGAGAGACTTACGGTTTACTCGAACACTTGTGTCTTGAAATTGGCCATCGTTTAAGTGGCTCCGAAGGCGCTGCTCAGGCAGTGGAATGGACCGAGAAGGTTATGAATGACTATGGTTTCGATAACGTTTTCAAGCAGGATGTCATGGTACCCAATTGGAAACGTGGTGAGAAAGAGGTAGCTAGAATGGTAGGTAGTTCAGATGAGGAACTTGCAGTTCTGGCTCTTGGCATGTCTGTAGGAACACCTCAGGAAGGTATTACGGCAGAAGTAGTTGAAGTATATAGCTTGGAAGAGGTGGAGGAATTGGGAGAAGAGACGATCAAGGGTAAGATTGTTTTTTATAATCGACCAACGGATCAGCGTCATATTACTACTGGTACAGCTTATGGCGGTGCGGTAGATCAGCGTTCTGCGGGCCCGTCTGTGGCGGCAAAATATGGAGCGGTAGGTGTGGTGATCCGGTCGGTTGGTACCGATTTTAGTGATATACCTCATACAGGTACGACCAGCTACAAAGAAGGGATTCCCAAAATACCAGCCGCTGCACTGGGTTTTCAATCTGCCGACCGC
>JABSSK010000013.1:7854-12353 GCA_013214265.1 Saprospiraceae bacterium
AAACACTAGAAGCTGCACCCTCCCATAATGTGGTGGGGGAACTCATTGGTTCTGAGTTTCCGGATGAAATTATAACCATCGGTGGACACCTGGATTCCTGGGATGTTGGCCACGGCGCACACGATGACGGGGCCGGATGTATGCAGTCTATCCAAGTCCTGCGGCTATTCCAAAAGCTGGGAATAAAGCCTAAGCGGACCATTCGTGCGGTCATGTTTATAAATGAAGAAAATGGATCCCGGGGTGGAAAAAAGTATGCAGAATTAGCCGAAAAAAATAATGAGAATCACCTGATCGCACTGGAAAGTGATGCGGGTGGTTTTGCGCCTCGTGGTTTTGGGGTCACAGCGGAGGAATCTACCATCGAGAAGTTTCGTTCTTGGTTGCCTCATTTTAACCCTAACACCATAAGCTATATCAAAAAAGGAGGAGGAGGGGTTGATATTGCTCCTTTGAATAGAAGGCTTGGAACACCTACCATTGGGTTTATTCCCGATTCCCAACGGATGTTCGATGTGCATCATTCGCCGAAAGATGTATTTGCCACTGTTCATCCTCGCGAGCTAGAATTAGGCACAGCCTCCATTGCTGGTTTGATTTACCTGATCGATAAATATGGCTTGTAATGACTTTACAGCATGGGGAAAAAAAATAGCTGCCACCATATTACTAGTTGGTGTCTTCCCCGTTTTCGTGATGGCACACGAATTCTTTATTAGCATTACATCGATTCAGCATCAACCAAAATCACAAAAGCTATCTGTCCGTGTGAAGCTCTATATCAATGACTTAGAAACATCCATTTTGGCAGACCAGGGTGTACGACTTAATCTAAGAACAGATAGACCCTTGGGAAACGCACAAACGTATGTCGAAGCGTACATGCTATCCCGATTAGCTATTGCCATAAATGATAAGCCTGTTATTCTAACATTTATCAACCAACAAGTAGAGCTTTCAGATGCCATTGATGACTCCGTACTGATATGCCAATTAGAGGCTTATGGCGTATCGGAAATTGATAAGATCAAAGTACATAATAGTATACTAACCGAAGCATTCGATTCACAAACGAATATAGTCCATATTCGGGCAAACAAAACCCGAAAAGCAATCAACCTAGACCAACAGTTACCGGAAGATTATGTGACATATCGGTAAAACAATAGCCCTGTCTTGTAGGAAGTAAATAAAGGAAAATGAAAGGTCTGCTGATATAGTTCCATTTATCAGCAGACCTTTTACTTTGTGTAATTATTTTACTTGGGTGCTAGGTCCAAAATACATTCTCGGCCATAGATATAATGGAAAGACCAGCCGCAGCACCGGAAATGAAGATGTTCCATTCTTTGTGCTTTACCCCAATAATATCCAAGAATAGATAAGCCACTCCCACAATACATCCCACTACTAATAATTGCCCAATTTCAATTCCGATGTTAAAACCTAATAGGGGAACAACAATGGATGCAGGGTCCATTAGTAAAACCTTGAAATAGTTGGAAAAATCCATCCCATGAATGAAACCAAAAAATAAGGCCATAGCATAGTTTTGTTTCATTTTTGCTTTCCTTTTTTCTGGATTAGCCCGTATTACGTTATGGAGTGCTGTAAGAAAAATGGTTAAAGGAATCAGAAATTTGATAATTTTTGATGGAATGGTAAATACATCAAATGAGGAAAGCGCTAAGGTTACGCTGTGGCCAATGGTAAATGCGGTAACCAAAATTAAGATGTTCTTCCATTCCTGAACCCTGTAAATTGCACATAATACAATCAGGAAAAGGATGTGGTCATAACCAGCAAGATTTGAAATGTGATCAAATCCCAATTGAACATAAACATTGAAAACTTGCATGCTAATAGGTTAGGCGGTGAGTTGAAGTTTTTTTGTCAAGCATCAAGCTTTTTGACTTTCCATTTACGTGCACATAGACAATGTTATTCTGATCATAAAACAGATCTGTAAACACCGCGTTTTTAATTTCCAAGGTGGATAGTGGGGTCGTTTGTTGATGCTCAAAGTATACCCATAAGGCTGTGTTCTCACCTTCTCCGGTAAGTTTTTTACGCACTATATTCAAGTTTACTTTACTTCCGTTTGTTTTGACATAAAAAAACTGATCCAGATAAGCCAATAGCATAGGGTTAGCTCGCGGCGATTCGTCTTTTTCGCAAAAAGCTAACACCTTGCTATTGGGATCAAAAACCAATGCTTCATTCACATCGGTCAGGAACAATTTTAGATGGATGGTCATTACCGGATTCTTCTCGGAATACTCAATTTCACAAAGCGATAACCGCAATGGGTGAGCCGCAGGTACATAGTCATTATCTGACCACCCACAAAGCAGTAAAAGATACATCAATCCAACCATAGCTAGTGTTGAATGTTCCTCAATTTAGGATAAACCCTCGGCTTGAATTTCTTTAGCTACCGATTGCACTTTTTCGAATACTCTGATCAAGTTTCCACCCCAAATCTTTTCTATTTGCTCCTCCGTATAACCTCGCCTGACCAATTCAATGGTGATGTTCATAACTTCGCTCGCATCGAATACCCCTTCGATTCCACCACCACCGTCAAAATCGCAACCAATACCGACGTGATCAATTCCTGCTACCTCTACGATATGGTCAATATGATCAACCACGTGCTTTACCGTTGCGGGTGGATCAGGATATGTCTCATTTATAGCTTGAAACTTATCGCGCAGAGCTGTTCTTTCTTCGGGGGTCATCTCAGCCATTGGCTTCATATTGGCCCGCAGATCAGCCATAGCAGAATCTTTAGCCGGATTAGCGGGCGCTTCACGTAAGTATGCTGCCAGCATAGTTAATTGAACGACCCCTCCATTTTGAGCCATCAGCTTCAGCATTTCATCTGTCATATTGCGATCGTGTTCGGTTACAGCACGAGCATTGGAATGACTGGCAATAATAGGTGCTTTAGACATAGCAATAGCATCATAAAAAACGCTATCGTTACCATGAGAAATGTCAACCATAATGCCCAGACGGTTCATTTCCGTTACTACATCCGCTCCAAATGCACTGATGCCACCATGCTCCGGACCATTGGGGTCAGTTGCTGAATCCGCCAAATCATTATTCGATGAGTGAACAAGCGTAATGTATCGGACACCTTTGTTAAAGTATTCTTCTACGTTGGATAGGTCCGTTCCGATAGGATAACCGTTCTCGATACCAATATAAATAGCGCGTTTACCTTCTTTTTCAAGATCGTAGGCATCTTGCGGGTCTAAAGCCAGCCCAACTAACTCAGCGTGTTTTTCCGTAGATGTAACGATTGAGTCAATCATTTGTAAACACAATGCTTTTGCTCGGGAATTACCACCATCATCGCGAATATCCTGAGCAACAAAGGCAGCAAAAAAGATGCCATCAAGGCCACCTTCTTTCATGCGGGGGTAGTCAACCTTAGAGCCCGTTTCATTTGGGTCGTGCCTTTCGGACATGTCAAAGTCAGGCTGAATCATCCGTAAAGGAGTGTCAGCATGAGTGTCGAGTGTCAATACACGATCATGAATGGCTAAGGCTCTCTGTAGTAGTTCTTCTTCTGATTCCGTAGTCGTCTCGTTGTTGCTACAACCGGTCAAAAGGAAAAAGGATAATACAATCAAGAATGGGAAAAGACGCACTGATCTAAACATAATACATAGGCGTAGGTAATGGAAAAAGGTTCGCTTCATGACATAATAGTTAATGCATACTGCCCAATTAGGTTTTTTGCTCAAGTACTCATTTGACCATCGATTGGAATACCAATGAAACTTTTGCACCAGCACCTAAACCAATACTTTACCCGTGTAGGTGTTATTGAAAAAGATAATGCACAACTAAATTGTCACCCACAATAATAAGGCTTATCAATCTATAACCCTAAGATTATTGGCGTATGTTCCATTTTTTTAAAATATGTAAACCTGTAAAGGCTTGCTATTATGTTAAGCGGCAGTAAGAATGGACATGGTGGTCGTTTACTTTCAGAGAAAAAGTCTACTCAGAACAGGCAAATAATTGAGGATTCATTGGCGTTATGGTATACATTCTAAATAGAATGTACTTATTAAACCACCATAATCCTATGTTATTACGTCTCGCTGCTCTTCTGGTCTTGGTTCTAGCTGCAACTTGCTTTACACGTGTTGATGCGCAAATAGCTGAATTTAAATTCAACAATAATATAGAAGAAACGATAGGTGCGACGGAATCAAGGATTCTATTTAAGGATGAAAGTGCCGATTTACGCGATTCTTTATTTGTTACGGGTCTAGATGGTCAGGCCCTTCGCCTGAATACTCGTGATGGTTTAATTTTTGACCAATCCTTAGCATCTGCCTTAATGGATGGCTCTTCTTTTGAAGTCAACCTAGATTTTAAATATAGCGATCAGGAAGGCAGAGAAGGACAAAAGACTATTTTTAACCTCAAGGAAAACATCGCTTGGGTTAGTCCTGGATTTACCCTGTATGCTT
>JABSSK010000013.1:12363-30686 GCA_013214265.1 Saprospiraceae bacterium
TACACGTGATGGAGGAAACTCCACCCCGCGAGGTGGTAGATGGCGCAAGAAGCTGAAAATGTGCAGAAATACGGATTGCCCATTTGGAGAGGGGGTACGAGAGAATACCTGGTATTTACGATTCCTTTGGGCAGATGGTTTAGAAGCGACCCAAGGTTCAGATTTCAGTTATCTACTCACGATCGGCCAATTTCCTCTTGATGAGTGGGTCAATATTTCTTTTATCATCGATTTTGAAGAAGGGTCCTGGACGATTCGTGCAGGGGATACCTTTTTGTCACAACGGTTTGATGAATTTTTCAATTTTGATTACCTGAAAGAGAGGATAAGCAAGGTTACTCCGCGGATAGGCTGGGAAGAAGGATTAAATTTTCAAATTGATTTTGCTCCTTCCGATTATGCTGGGATTGGACACTATGATAATCTGAAATTCTATGTACCCAAACAGCCTAGTTCAATTCCATTATTGAGAAGTGCACTGGTTAAAATGACTAATCACGTTAGTGGTTTAGCACCATTAGATGAATCGGCCTATAATCTGGCTACTATTGATATTCTTACCAATTATCAATCCAACTACCGTGCAGTTAAAGAAGAGGTAGATGCATACTTGCTGGCTTATGAAGAAAAATATCCTCCTCTATTTGAAAATAGGGAGTTTACCGATGTCTCCCAATTACCCGCTGAGGATCGGATCACCATTTCATTACAACAGGGTATTCTAGATAATGAATTTGTGCTGGGTAATATCGATAACGTAGCGGGAATCGCCTTTGAAGCGGCGGAGGTGTTTCCGGGAAAAGTAAGCAGTGCAGCGCCCCGTATCAGCCAGGGGAAAATAGATATAAATGCCACCTACATCACGGATCAAGGGTATCAGTTAGGTGGTGACCAAGCTATTCGTCCTACAGGTTATTACGCTGCTCCGGGTGAAGTTGTACAGGTGTCCTTACCGGAATCGATGGTAAATGAAGGTATACGTATTCAAGTAGGGGCGCACGATTTTGATCTGACCCGCAAGATTACGGAGATTAATCGTTTTCCACGGATTTCCACGCTATTCGATGTGGTTAGCACAACAACAAAAGTGGCAAATCCTTTTGGTGGTGCTATTTACATTCGAATCCCGGATGGTAGTCAATTTGGATGGCAGGAGATTGTCGTCAGTAATGCAGTGGAATCCCCCTTTTATCGGACAGTTTCGGGATATGAAACAAATATGGAAACCTTTCAGGAACAGGTGGAGTCGGGTAATGTGCGCTGGGCCGATTTGGAATCAGAAATGATGATGTTTACTATTCCGGTCGGGGTCATTCCAGACCGGCCAATTACGAAAGACTTAGCCCTTTGGGATAGAATGTGGGACGCCATACAAATGGCGAACGGCCGGCCAGCTTTAAAATCACGTACAGAATATGTCCTGATCGATGCAAAATTACCTTTCGGCGGATTTGGTGCAGGTTATCCTATGATCTTGGCGGAATCGGATGCCCCCTATTACAATGATTATGATGCTTGGTGGAATCCTTTGCGGGTAAGTGAACCGGAGTATATCCAAACTGCAGGAAGTGGTGTTGTGGTGCACGAATTGGGGCATAATATGAATTTTCAAACGCTTCCGGGGGAATTAGAAACGGTAGTTCAATTGGTGAGTGTGCCAGCATATCATCTGGGGATTGGCGTTCCCCTTGACTCTGCCCTCAGCTATGTAGAAGGGGAAAGGCATACTAGAGATATGGCAACAATGAATTGGATGATTGCCCAGAATTTCCGTACTAATGAACCTATGGGTTGTGATCCCACTATGCCCAGTGATGTTTGTTCTGAAAAGCGCTACCAGATAAGAGCAGGAATGAAATGGGTGGATATCGCTACGTTGTTCGGTTGGGAACAATTAGGAGCCATTCATAACAGGTATTACGAACGCTTTAAGCAAGCAGATTGGTTCGATAGTGCGGTGCCTTTTATTACTAGTGAGGATTACCTACAAAACGCTACGGAGGCATTAGGTATTAACGTTACGCCCTTATTACATTTCTGGGGATATATTCCTTCGGAAGCACAAAAGCTGGATTTAGATGCCTATCCGGAAAGCCCTGAAATATTAGGTCGGCTGTTGTACTATAAATCGATTATCCCTGATGACAAAGCTGCCTTTGAAGTTTGGTACAACCGATTACGCCCTACCGTCGACCCCGTCCATTACGACCGATATGATTGGACATTGGCGCATTTTGATTCGGAAGGACTAGCAGAACAGATGCATGCCCAAATTGATTTTATCATCGATTATTACTTTAGTAAAGATGTTGACCAAGATGGAGTGGAACGCCCCCACGACTGTAACGACGCTGATCCGAATATTTATCCAGGTGCAACAGAAATTCCCGGAAACGGAGTTGATGAGAATTGTGATGGTGCTGATGTCACCACCAGTACCAAAAAATTAGCTATACAGAACCTGCATATTTTTCCTAATCCAGCGAAGCATGAATTAACCATTTCTCAGAGTGAAAATGATCAATTGGCTACACTTCAGGTTTTTGACTTAAAGGCTCGATTGATAAAAACGTACCACCTTCAAGGACAACAAACGACCATAGATGTGTCGGAATTAGACAGCGGCCTTTATTTGCTAAAAGCAATTGGCAAAGATAATTTGTTCATAAATAGGGTAGTAGTGGAGAAATAGATTCGATTAGTGATTTGGGTTTGAGATGGATGTCAACCTGAATGCGAAATCACAAACAAAATGCTTTAATCATTTTCGGTTTAGTCTTCTCAGTTTGGAATACATTTTTGCTTTCATAATCTATGATGACTTACATTATCTTAGCCTGCATCTTAATTGTATATTCGATTATATTACTATTTTTCAATTACTGATCTTACTGCAGGGTTGTGTTACTCACCTCCATCATAATATATCTAGTCATCACCTTGCTCATTGGTTTTTGGGCCTCCAGAAAGGTAAATAATACTAAGGACTTTGTAGTTGCTGGTCGCCAATTACCAACATATATGGCTGCGGCTGCCCTATTTGCTACCTGGTTTGGGTCCGAAACGATTATGGGGGCTTCCAGCGAATTTGTGGAGCATGGCCTCATTGGTGTAATCGAAGATCCATTTGGGGCAGCCCTTTGCTTAATTTTAGTTGGGGCTTTCTATGCTCGACCCTTGTATCGGATGAATATCCTAACCTTCAATGATTTCTTTAAGCTGCGTTTTAGTCGGGCGGCAGAAGTAATTTCGGCTGTTTTCATGGTGCCATCTTATTTTGGGTGGATTGCAGCACAATTGGTAGCTCTGGCCATCGTCTTTCAAACGATCAGTGGACTACCCTTAACCTATGGCATCCTGATTTGTGCTGGGGTAGTGGTGCTGTATACTTATATCGGAGGAATGTGGGCTGTTTCGGTAACCGATTTGATTCAAACCGTTCTGATCATTGTAGGGCTAGTGGTTCTTGCCGTCACTATGGTTAGTCGAGTAGGGGGACTGAATGAAGTCATTGCTCAGGCTCCTGATGATTTCTTCCGGTTTTTACCGAAAGGTAATGCCCTCGATATAACCCACTATGTTGCTGCTTGGATAACCATTGGATTGGGGTCCATACCCCAGCAAGACGTCTTCCAACGCGTAATGGCGTCTAAATCAGCTGATGTTGCAGTACGCGCTTCTTACCTCTCTGGGATTATGTACCTCACTATTGGTTTTATTCCTTTACTCATTGGCTTATGTGGTTCCATGCTATATCCGGTATTGACAGAGGGTGACACCCAGATGGTTATACCTCGTTTGGTGTTACAACACGGGAGTTTGGCTTTACAAATACTGTTGTTTGGGGCACTGGTATCTGCTATTTTAAGTACTACATCTGGAGCTATGCTGGCTCCTGCTACCGTGATTGGTGAAAACTTAATTCGGCCTTTGCTTAAAAATCCATCGGACCAAACCATACTTCGTATAATGCGTGGATCAGTCGTATTAGTAGCTATTTGTTCGGCCTGGATGGCAACGGTACAATCCAATATTTATGAATTGGTCGGTCAAAGTTCGGCCCTCAGTTTGGTATCCTTATTTGTACCACTGACTGGAGGATTGTACTGGAAAAAATCATCCAATTGGGGATGCCTATCCGCCATCATTTTGGGTATGGTCACTTGGATCATTTTTGAATTTATTATAAAAATAGAAGTACCGAGTTTAATCCTTGGGGGATTGGCTTCCGCATTTGGATTGATCTTGGGTAGCTGGTTATATCCTGACAATAGTTATGCTCAGTTTGGTGCGCATAAGATGGATTAATTCATGCTGCACACCTAAGAATTACCAATCACGACTTGTTGCAATACGTCGGTACCTTCCTTTTCAAAGACCCATTCTCCCAATCTTTCGACCCACTTAACTCCTTGAATCGCATTGGTTAAATATATGGAGTTGGCATCGGATAAGAAATCAGGAGTTATTGGTTGTTCTTTGATGGTCCAATTAAGTTCTTTGCTTTTTTCAATAATAATTCGACGTATAACACCGTCCAGACAGCCTTCCGACAAGGGAGGAGTAAACAAGGTATCTGCCTTTCGGCAAAAGAAGTTGTAAGCTGTTCCTTCAACTATATTTCCTCGTTGGTTGATAATCAAAACATCATCGAACCCTTTCTCCTGACGGTATTGAGCAGCAAGAATGTAAGGCAGACTGTTGCAGGTTTTAAGGTTGGATAATGGCGAGCCGGCCAATGGTAATTGCTCTGGGTAAATTCCCAATTTCCATCCTGTTTTATTGGTGGTGTAAGGTTTTCCTGATAAAGGTATTGCTTCCGCTAAAATGTGTACCTGATTGTCAGAAGGTGTATATAAACCGCCGGCAGAACGAATCAGGGTGAGTCGAATCCGGGCATTTTTCCAGTCGCCACAAGTGGTATGTAATACATTAGGTAAATCTTCCATAGTTTTATGGTCCGGAAAGGTCATCCCTAGGAATTGCATGCCTCGTGATAAACGGTCACGATGATACGCCCAAAATAACAGTTGGCCCTGATGCATCCGAATGGACTCAAACAAACCGTCACCATAATAGATTCCTCGCATCATAGGTTGTGCGGAGAGTTGTTCTTCCTCGATCAAAGCGCCATTAATGGTCATTCTGTTCATGGGGGAAAGATAGATAATTCGGTGGACACGAATCCTGGCGGTTGCATAGCTAATTTAATTTGCTGTGTGTTTTAACTTTCACTTGAAATCTTCTTTTTTTATTTTTGGGTATCTCTAAATCCAAATCATCTAACCAAATTCTAGCCATGGCTAATCCAGCAAATGCGCCCCGAAAATTGTGGCAGCCCGATACCGATTTTATCAACCGATCCCGGATGACTGACTACTTGGCTTGGTTACAGCAGCGCCAGAATTTGCGGTTTGAAACCTATCATGAAGCCTGGGAATGGTCCGTTGCGCACCCTGAAGCCTTTTGGGTTAGTTTGGTGGAATACTTTGATGTACAATTTCATACACCTTACACATCGGTTCTTTCAACGGATAAAATGCCGAATACGGCTTGGTTTTCTGGTAGCACGCTGAATTATGCAGCGCATATTTATCGGCAAGAAACGACACCGCATCCAGCTATTATTTTTCAAAGCGAAAGGCATTCTATCCGCGAAATATCATGGGCAGAATTACGGCAGCAAGTAGCGGCGTTAGCTGCTTATTTGCGGTCGTTGGGAGTAAAAAAAGGGGATCGGGTTGTAGCATTCTTACCCAATATTCCTGAGGCCACCGTAGCTTTTTTGGCAGTAAATAGTATTGGTGCAATCTGGTCATCGTGTTCGCCTGATTTTGGTTTAGCAAGCATTGTTGATCGCTTTCGACAAATTGAACCCAAAGTGCTGATCGCAGTCGATGGTTATCAGTACGGAGGGAAAGCTTTCCATAAAATGGATGTGGTAGCAGCGCTACAAGAGGAACTATCAAGCCTGGAGAAAACCATTTTGATCCCCTATCTGGAGCCAAAGGTGGATGGTACAACCCTAGTTGATACCGTTTTATGGCCGGAAACCCAACGAAATAAACAGGTATCACTAACATTCGAAGCGGTGCCATTTTCGCACCCTATATGGGTACTCTATAGTAGTGGAACAACAGGTATGCCCAAAGCGATAACTCATTCTCATGGTGGTGTATTACTGGAGCATTTGAAGTACATAGCCCTCCATAATGATGTTCAACCTGGTGAGCGTTTCTTTTGGTTTTCAACCACCGGCTGGATGATGTGGAACTTCGTGCAGGCAGCTCTGTTGGTGCAAGCTACCATTGTATTGTATGATGGATCCCCCGGATACCCCAATTTGGATGTATTATGGAAACTTACAGAAGATGCTAATATTCATCATTTCGGAACCAGTGCTCCATATTTGGTAGCCTGTATGAAACAAGAAATAAAGCCAGGCACGCATTATGCGATTGACCAGTTACGCTCCATTGGTTCAACCGGTGCTCCTTTACCACCCGAGGCTTTTGATTATGTGTATCAGCATATAAGTGAAAAGGTATGGCTGTGTAGCATGAGTGGAGGAACTGACGTTTGTACGGCTTTTGTTGGAGGATGCCCATTGGTACCTTTATATCAGGGTGAAATTCAAGTGCGGGCTTTGGGTTGTGCCTTATATGCCTTTAATGAGGAGGGTGAGTCGGTAATTGGGGAAGTTGGAGAAATGGTCATAACGCAACCCATGCCTTCCATGCCAATTTATTTTTGGAATGACCCCCATAAAGAACGCTACCATAGCAGCTATTTTGATCATTTTCCAGATATATGGCGACATGGCGATTGGGTAAAGGTTACTGATCGGCAGTCTCTTATTATTTATGGTCGTTCGGATGCGACCCTGAATAGGCAAGGTATCCGTATTGGTACTGCCGAGATTTATCAGTCGATTAACAAGGTCAAAGATGTAGCCGATAGCCTGATTGTGAATTTGGAACTTAGCGGTGGACGGCACTACATGCCTTTATTCGTGAAAATGCCAGCAGGCCAACCTTTGACTGACCCGATTCGCAAAAATATTACCCAGCAATTACGTAAAGATTATTCTCCCCGCGCTGTTCCAGATGATATTATACAGGTGCCTGATATTCCTTATACGATTAGTGGAAAAAAACTAGAAGCACCTATTAAAAAGATCCTTTTGGGAAAAGACCCTGGCAAGGCTGCCAATGCAGATGCGATGCGTAATCCCGATAGCCTGGCTTTCTATATTATGTTTTCCAAAAAAATTAAATTGTAGAGGAGGCTTTTGCCGGTTGAAGAGATTCGCTCAACCAGCAAAAGCCCCTCCTGATTTTATTGACGGGTTATGTCTTCCAACAAAATACGTTCATCCTTTTTTAGCTTTTTATTTAGCTTGGGAATCATAACCTCTTTAATGCGATTAGTGCGCGTGGCTAGTTGTGTTCGCACCGTTCGGTAGTAGTCCAGGCGACTGTGCTGATCATCTGTCATTGGTCCCATCCAGTTGCCTACAGCTCGCAGTAGAGACGAAGTACGCGACAATAGTTCTGTATACATTCGCTGCATCTCGTTCATTTCGTCGAGGAGGCTATTATCCATATTGGTATGCTGCATCATCAAGGTATCCAGTTTTACTTTAAGGGGTAAGATACCCTTCATGTCGCCTACAATTCCTTCGTAAAGGGCACCGACCTCGAATTGATTTTCAACCCAGTCGGTACGATCTGAAATATCTATAGATATTCTTGGGTCATCGCTCATTCGGAAGGTTTGTCTAAAAACCTTATCGTGTACGGAAAGTACAGCTTGGTATAGTCCTGGATTAGCTAATGGGCCATTGGGGCCACGCCTTGACCAGCGAGAGGATTCACTTCCCGGATTTTGATAAGGGGACATAAAGTTTTTGTAGCGTCCATTCCAATAGACCCGATGGAGACCGGCGGTTGTATCTATTCGGATGGTATTTATGGTTTTACCTTCCATAGATTGAATAGATAATGAAACGGCATCCACAGGAACATCTTCTCTAAGATAAAAGTCAATCATAACCCCACGTTGCGGATTTTCTCCCCGATAGAACATATCCCCTCGGTGACTACCCTGGCGTTGCTCTTGGATCAGTTCAGCATCCGGAATGGAAAACAAAGCAGCATCTTGCGCCATAACTTGTGGCGTAAGTTCCTGAATGGGGTTCAAGTTATCCAATATCCAAATGCCACGCCCATGGGTACCCAAGATAAGATCATTATCGCGTGGGTGAATCACTAAATCATTGAAGGGTAGGGTGGGCATATTAGCTTTTAACTCAACCCAGTTCTGACCTCCATTGATGGATACAAACAAACCCAACTCCGTACCTAAGTAGTAGATATTGGGGTTGCGCGGATCTTCTCTGAGGGTACGTACTACTCGGTTGGCTGGCAGGTCACCGGTGATGGAAGACCAGGTCACTCCTCCGTCGGTTGTTTTGTATAAATAATTGCTGTAATCATCATTGCGGTAATTATTAATGGCCAGAAAGGCCGTTGCACCATGATGACTGGAAACTTCAATTGTGTTTATCCATGCCATTTCGGGAAGACCAGGAATGTTGGGTGTAACATCCATCCAATGGGCACCATCATCAGTAGAAACTTGTATTTTCCCATCATCTGTACCTGCATACAGGTGCCCCGGAATACCTTTTGATTCAGCAATAGCCGTCAAGGTAGGCCAGTAGGGAATCCCATCATCTAGGGAGTGGGTGGAAGTATCCGGTCGTTGACCCATAATTTCCAACTCGCGACGATTGGTTTGGGTAGTAAGATCACCACAAGCTTGCCAGGTATCACCCCCGTCGGTACTTTTCCAAAATATATTTGTACCTGCATATAACTTATTGGGATCATGGGCTGAGAAAAAGAAAGGTCCATCCCAATTGGCAGGTGCCTTAGCATTCCCTATCTCAGGCTCTGCAACGCCTGGACCCCAGGCATCCCAGTTACGACGTGGCCGAATGCGACCCTTGGGATCACCCGGTCGAATGTCGCGGCGCTGACCAGTCTCTAAATCCAATACCGATAGTCCCAGGTACTGGGATTCAACATATAACTTGTGGGGTTCATCTGGCTTAATCAGATTCAAAAAACCATCCCCTCCGCCTGTTTTAATCCAATCGGCATTTAAAATGCCTTCGCTGCGGAATGTCTCACTAGGTCCCATCCAGCTGCCATTATCCTGTAGGCCGCCGTATACCCAGTAGGGGGTTCGCATATCAACACTCACTCGGTAAAACTGACTGAGGGGCAAATTGGTACTGTATTTCCAAGTGATACCTCGATCATAAGAAATACCCAGACCTCCGTCATCGGCTTTCATAACGTGTCGGGAATCCGTGGGGTTAACCCAAAAAAAGCGATCGTCACCATGTAAACTCTGACGAGGCCGAGTGAAGGTTTTTCCGCCATCATCAGAATAACTATACTGATTCATCATATAAATGCGCTGGTCGTCGAGGGGGTCGACTAGGATCTGACTAGCATACATCGGTCTCGGGTTCCAGTCACTCATGAAAGTGAACGATTCTCCTTTATCTTCGGAACGATAAATACCGGCGCGGCGACCATTATAGGCAGTAGATGCATTGTATTGGTAACCCTGTTCCACACATACATATACAACATTAGGATCTGTACGATAGATTGAGATACCTATACGCCCAAATGTACCTTCTGGTAGCCCATTGCGGAGTTCGTTCCATGTCTTTCCGCCATCGACTGATTTGTATAGGCCACTACCGGGGCCTCCGCCATGAAACCCGAAGGGTCTGCGTTGCCTTTGATATGTAGCAGTATACAAGATTTCAGGGTCAGAAGGATCCATAGCAATATCTACAACCCCGGTTTCGTCATCTATATAGAGTATTTTATCCCAAGACACACCGCCATCGGTGGTTTTGTATAATCCGCGTTCTTCATTGGGACCCCAAAGGTGGCCCATCCCTGCTACATACACTGTATTTGTGTCTTGCGGGTGTACAACAATACGACCAATATGATGGGTTTCTTTCAGGCCCATATTGGTCCAGCTTTCGCCTCCGTCTGTTGATTTATAAACCCCATCTCCCCAAGAAGAACTTTGCCGATTTGCTCGTTCACCCGTTCCTACCCACACGTGGTGAGGGTGTACCTGATGAACTGCTACATCACCTACGGAGTGGGTAGCTTCGTTCTCAAAAACAGGATTGAAAGTGGTTCCGTTATTGGTTGTCTTCCAAACACCGCCCGTAGCTGAAGCTACATAAAAGGTTTTCATGTCCTGCTCAACGACAGCTAAGTCGACAATGCGCCCACTCATTGCAGCCGGACCAATATTTCGAATATACAATCCGTTAAACGTCTCGGAAGTAAGAGGCTGGCTTACGCCAAAAAAAGGAAACAGGAGCAGCAACAGCCCCCATAGTCGTAGATGAGTGTTCATTGTGTTTTTGTTTTTCTTATGTATTCTAAGATAGGGATTTTTTTGGTAGGCCCCATGAAGCTGTCAGCGATCTAATGGGTAATCAAAACTGGATTTAAAAGGTGAGATCCTCGATAGGCGCAAAGCAGAGATTTACTTAATCTATACGCAATTTTCCCGCTAGACTTAAGCTGTTGTCCAGTCAGCAGTAGCAAGTGTCGAAAACCATCTGCAATACCGTTTGATGGTATCACAGATTACATGGGGTTGATTCATCAAGAGGCTAGCGAACAACAATCATCTGTTTGGTGTCAATCAATTTACCATCGACCACCAGGCTATACTGATAGTTGCCTGGGGGGAAGCTTCTGGTTCTAAGTTCCAGACTGGAGCGTCCACTTTGAATGAGCATAATGCGCCTGATTTCCTTACCTTCCGAATTGGTAATAAGTATAGCAGCCTGATTAAATCCAGGCGGGATGAAGTATCCTATACGCGTTTGTCTGCGAAACGGATTGGGACCATTCTGACCCAGATAGGGTTGCAGTTGGAGTGAAGCATGCACCTCTTCTTGGTCAGGGCCGTTATCTAACAGATGGTCAAACAGCAATTCCATTTTTTCCAATTGAGCGCGTAATTCTTCTTGTTGGATCTGGAGGCCCTGAATTATGTTGTGCTGGGTGCGCACTTCTTTTTTGAGCGCAGTGATTTATTCCTGTTGTTCTTGCGTAGCCTTCACAAGAGGTACAACAAAAGTACTGTAGCGCAGGGCATACAGCTCTTCGGGTGAATCAGGTTTGTCGATACCACTAAACTCAAATCCAATTCGCTCAGCTGCGGAAGCGACTTCCTGGGCAATAAACCCCGTTATACGCGGCTTCTTGGTTGTATGGGTTGTACTGTACCGTGCGTCAGCTACCGTATTGGGGTTTGGTTGCTGTCTTGCTTGCAGACCCGCAATATCTAACCGATAAGTAACTGGCCGCAGCGCGCCAATGAAGGCGAGGCCAGGCACATTTTCGCGGACATTCTTTTTGATTTGGGCATCGCTCATATCAAACCCTCCATCTGGTCCTGATTCTGCATCATGTGATCCAGACATCGGTTCATGAGTAGCAAAAGGAAGCTGGTCATCGATAGGAGTCAGAAAGTTTGCACCATTATTTGAGAAGATTATGTTTTTTGCAGGATCGATAAAACGCTGAGATTGGGTGAAGGGTAATGGACGATGTAAGGATGCATCCGATGAGGTCCTTGCGGAAACATGCAACGGATACATTATATTGGTTGGCTGAGGTACACATAAAAGATAGTCCAGATTATTTATTGGGTTTGTGCTACAGGACAGTTTAGAAAAAAGAGAATGGGGATTATGGGTGGGTACAATCGATGACTTGTTTTGGGGCTTTTTCTTTCGATTATTGGCGAAAGGTAACTTCCAATCGTAGGATAATTCGCCAGCTTGTACCTGATGTTCTTCAGGATTAAATTGATGGTTTACTTGTGTAAAAGTAGGGGTGTAAAATAGTAATCATCCCAAAATCAGGAGGACTTATGGTAGTTGCATGTTAAAACGTAAAGGGTGATAATATACATGGGGGTAACTATGTGTACGAACCGTTCACTATTTAGTTACACGTTTGACGATTTACAGGACCGATTAAGTCGATCGTCCATTACCAAGAATAATTCCTTCGATGTGACTTATATCCATACATACTGCCTAGGTTCCATGTATAGCATTGGACCTAGGCATGGTATTCTAATACTCGTTGTTATGAGGGGTTCAATTAAATTTCAGGGTCGGGTATCTTCTTCCCAAATTGCCTGATAATCAGGTATAGACCACCTAGTGATAGTAACAATAAAACAAAACAGATCAATAATCCACCCCCAAGCAATGTGGCCACGGTACCACTAATCAAAGCAAAGGCACCAACGGTCAGAGCATAAGGGAGCTGAGTTCTTACGTGATCAATGTGGTTACAATCAGAAGCCAGCGAACTCAGGATCGTCGTATCGGAAATTGGAGAGCAATGGTCACCTAAAACGGAGGCAGCTAAGACAGTGGCAATAACATTGAGCAATAATTGGTAGGCTATATCTGGGTCAACCCCTTGGGCTTGGCAAACGGCCCACGTAGTTGGTATAGCTATCGGATAAAGAATAGCCATCGTGCTCCAACTGGATCCGGTACTGAAAGCAATAGAGGCAGACAAAATAAATACCAAGGCTGGCATAAAGAAAGGGTTAAAGCTATCCTTTAGCGCTGTGGTCAAAAATACGGCTGTATGTAATTCTTCAGTCGTGGCAGCAAGTGACCAGGCAAGGGTTAAAATAAGCAGGGCAGGTAGCATGGTTTTGAATCCTGTAATCATGGTGGTGATGGTATCTTCCAATTTCATGATCCGGCTAAAAACGGTAAGCAGGATTGCCAATACAACCCCAGTCAGGGAGGCCCACAATAATGCAATATAGCTATCAGCATTTCCTATTAGCTTCCCAACCTTTCTGAAAAAACCATTTGCATCCCCATCAAATAATATATCCATATTTGACCATACAGCACCCCATCCGGAGGCATTAAGGGAGGCTCCTGCGTCAATTAATTCTCCAAAAGTTGAATCCATCCCCGTATCAATAAGACCATAAATGGTGACCAGAATGACCCCCAGAACAGGAATAACAGCATTCCACCAATTCAGGGGTGCATTTTTTACGGGCGTAAGGTCTTCCGTATCGTTAATATCTTCTTCTGTTGATTTCTGTCGGCTAACCTGCCCGGTCGTGCGGGCGCGTAACTCAGCCTCATACATTTTGCCAAAATCCCGCTTGGCATATACCAGCATTAAGATGAAGATGAGGGTCAGGATCGGATAAAATGAATACTTCAGTGACCCAATGAATAAAGCATAGGGTGTGGTTGGACCACTGTAATCTTGAAGGGTCCTGATACCATCATCAATATAGCCCAATTCGGCACCAATCCAGGTGGTAATAAATGCAACGGCCGCCACGGGAGCAGCCGTACTATCAACGATGTAGGCAAGCTTTTCTCTGGATATTTTAAACTTGTCCGTTACGGATCGCATCGTATTACCAACAATCAACGTGTTGGCATAATCATCAAAAAAGATGGCGACACCGAGCAACCAAGTTATAGCCTGAGCAGAACGAGGACTTCGCGCATACTTGGATAAAGACTTCACAACGCCGGCCATACCACCATTGCGTGAAATGATAGCAACCATTCCACCACCCAAAATTGAAAATACAATAATCGATAAATGCCCACCATCATTCAGGGCCTGAATGATGTATCGCTCAACGACATCCATAAATGAGAGGATGAAATAATAGATGGACTCCAAACGCATTCCGCCAGCAATAAATGCACCAACCCAAACACCTAGAAAAAGGGAAACTACCACTTCTTTGAAAAGTAACGCCAGCGCAATGGCTACTAAAGGAGGAATAATCGAGAGCCACATGGGAATATTACGCACCCTGAGGTTGTTCTTGGTTTTTGCAACATGATACAATCGAAAAGCGTTATCGGCATTTTTGAATAAAAGTAATTCACCGCGCTCTGTGAAAGATCTTTCCAGTATACCTAGATTGGCTTCGAGTTGCAGTTTTAAGGATTCACCGTTCACAGTGATCTGGGCAGAGGTGCCCTCCTCAGGTATTTGAACAACTAAATTACCATCGATTGGTAAAATGGTATAGTCTTTGATTATAATATGTTGTTCCAGTAGAGTTGGCTCCCCAACGTTGATTGTATCCGTTTGAGATTGTAAAATGACGGCAGAACAACATAAGAGTAAAAAAAAGAGACCAGCGCGTTTGCTCATTTGACTTTTTCGCGTTTGATTCAAAAAGAGTGGTAAAAAACGAAAATATAGACTAACGACAAAGTTCCTTGTGCCAAAATAAAATGTATATGAAACACATCAAGTGCCTAATTTGGATTCTGGGGATCGCATTTTCGCCGATTAATGCCCAGGATTATTCCTCTTGGTCAGCACCAATTATTAAGGACGGAAGTATCTTGTCCAACCCTTTTGGTGGTGGCCTAAATGCACCCCAACTGTCAGAAATCGATTTGAATCAAGACGGCCGTCAAGATCTTTTTGTCTTTGACCGTGCTGGCAATGTAGTGCTGACATACCTTCAGTCAGGACCCATGGACGCACCTCAATACGAATGGGCTCCTGATTATGCCGCCGCATTTCCAAAACTAGAAAACTGGGTCTTGTTGCGCGATTACAATCGAGATGGACTACCTGATATCTTTGCTTACTCAGACATACCCGGGATAGATGGTATTGTCGTGTATACGAGTGCGTTTAATAATGGAAACTGGACGTTTGAGCGGCTTGATTTTGGCCCCCCCTTCAATCTGATTCAATATGTTAATAGGAATGGCAATACGCTGCAAGCCTATGTATCCCGTATTGATTATCCTGCGGTGGATGATATAGATGGGGACGGGGATCTGGATATCGTAACATTTGATCCAGGTGGAAGCTTCGTGGATTTTTATAAGAATATGGAAATGGAGGATGATCTGCCTGCTGGAAGCTTAGTCTTTGAACTGGCTGATGACTGCTGGGGTGGTTTTTACGAAAGTGGGATCAGCTCAGCGGTTACCTTTTCTAGTTCACCAGGGGAATGTGTTTCCCTCGATGGGGCTGATTTAGTAGCTACGGGCCGACATGCAGGTTCAACATTACTTACCTTTGATGCAGATGGGGACGGAGACAAGGATCTGGTGCTAGGAGACATTAGTTTCGATAATATCAATCTGTTATATAATGATGGTACGCCTGAACTGGCATGGATGAATCGACAAAATGTTTCTTTCCCTTCCCTTTCAGATCCGGTGAAGGTGCCTATTTTTCCTGCTGCTTTTGCGCTGGAAACTACGGGCGATGAGCAGATTGATATTCTCGTTGCGCCCAACGAACTGCAGAATGCGGAAGATGTGGATGTTTTATGGCAATATAAGGCTAATTCTCCAGGAGCAGAATCACCATATCGGTTGTTAACCAAACAATTTTTGGCCGAAGATATGTTGGATGTTGGAACGGGAACACAACCTGTTTTTATGGATTACAACGCCGACGGTAAATTGGATTTGTTGGTTGGCCATATCAGTCGCTACACAGATGATGGATTTCCAATCTCAACATTACATTTGTTTGAAAACACAGGAACCCAGGAATCACCTGCATTTCAACTGGTTGATGATGACTATCTGAACCTTTCTGCATTTAATCAAACCACATATGGTTTTGCTCCTGCTGTTGGTGAAATTGATAAGGATGGAGATATGGACATAATCATTGGGGAGCAGTTTGGTTCTTTATATCTGGCGCGTAATGAAGCCGGTCCTGGAAATCCAATGTCCTTTTCGGCGGTGATAGCTGACTTTATGGACATCGACGTTGGCCTGGCGAGTGTACCATTCTTATATGACCTCAATGAGGATGGGTATGATGACTTGCTGGTCGGGGAACGCACAGGTAATGTGAATTTATTTACACATACCGGTAATACAGAAAATCCGTATCACAATGATCTTTCGGCAGATGGAAACACAGCAAATCTAGGACAAATCAATACCCGTTTACCAGGCTTCTTGAATGGGTATAGTGCACCAGTTGTGGTGGCTTCAACGCAGGGGCCGTTGCTGGTAACGGGATCAGAAGAAGGTAATTTACTGCTGTATGGCGAAGTGATAAATAATCGTTTCGGTGTAATGCCGGAACTTAATGATCATCTAGGAAACTTGAATGTAGGTAGCCGAACCAGGCCTGCTCTTGCGGATCTGGATAATGACGGGTTTTTCGACCTGGTTACAGGAAATTTACGAGGGGGCCTCACCCTCCACCGCACGGATATTCGGGTTGATCAGACCACTTCCATTAAGAATAATTTTACGGAGACATTGGATTTTGAGGTGTATCCGAATCCGGTTCAGGATCAGTTGCATGTCACTTGGCGCAGTTTCGCAGGCCAACAGGTAACCATGGAGGTATGGAACGCACAAGGGCAAAAAATCCATTATTTAGAGACGGATGGTACTCAGCAACAAATTTCCGTATCCGATTGGACTGCCGGATTGTATGTCCTTCGCGCATATTCAGGCCGAGCGATGGCGGCGAAATGGTTTTCTGTGCAGTAGCAGACCAATTGGGTTGCACGCTATGTGTTTCAGTGATACAAACGTTAAGTCAGGTGAAGTATGCTCAGGCAATAACCCCATCTGACTTAACGTATTTGTTTTTTAATCGCTTTGATATTCCCGTTTTCCGAACAATAGGGAACCAATCCGAACCATAGTAGCGCCTTCCTCGATTGCTAAAAGATAGTCACCCGACATTCCCATAGATATCTCTTGAAAGAATGCAGCATCCGCAAAAAACTGATTTTTTAATTGCTCAAATATGGAACGTAAACATTGAAATTCCTTACGAATTTGTTGGTGCTCCTCTGTATAGGTTGCCATACCCATCACACCTACAATTCTGATGTGCTTCATATCTGAAAATCCGGCACTGCTCAATAGTGCTTGTGCGGATTCCGCCGTAAAACCGAATTTACTGGCTTCTTCGGCAATATGGAATTGAAGTAAACAATCAATAACGCGGTTTGCTTTTTCACCTTGTTTGTTGATTTCACTTAACAACCTTGCGCTATCAACCGAATGAATAAGTGCCACAAAAGGGGCTATGTATTTAACTTTGTTGCGCTGGAGGTGTCCAATCATATGCCATTCAATGTCTTTGGGTAAAGCTTCAAACTTACCAGACAATTCCTGGGCTTTGCTTTCGCCAAAAATTCTTTGCCCCTGTTCATACAGGGTTTGGATAGCAGGAAGAGGTTTCGTTTTAGAAACGGCAACCAGTTTTGTGTGGGTAGGCTGTAGTTGTTTCAGAATCTCTTGATACATGAAAGTCTTTTTTCCTTTCTTTAGTAATGCAACAAAGCCGTACGTGGTTTATAGATTTTTTAACGAATTGGTTAAAATGATCTGTATTTATTCGTCGTTGGAAAAATACACCGTCTAAATCAAACCGTTATGTATCAAAACATCGCCGCTAAAAATGCTCGTCGAAATCGATTCCGGGCCATTTTCTTAACGACTGCAATCACGATGTGCTTACTGGCAGCACTTGTATATTCGAGCAGTACAGAGCTACAAGCCTTGGTAACTAGTTGGATAGACCAGGTTATGGGACTTACACCAACGCCTGCACCTCAACCTTAGTGATGGCATCACAAATTGTTCAAAGCCCGTCACTAGCACCACAATTAGAATAAACCGTGTAATTCAGCTTGAACGAGATTGATAACTTTACCAAGGTCTTCAGCCTTGTTTGCAAAGTCAAGGTGGTCGCTGTTTATAATAAGCAGATTACCTTCATCGTATTGGTTAATCCAATTTTCGTAACGTTCGTTCAGTCTTTTCAAATAATCTAGGCTCATATTGCCTTCGTACTCTCTTCCACGTGTTTGGATATGCTTGACCAACGTTGAGATGTCTGCTCGAAGGTAAATGAGTAAATCAGGGGGTTGTATTTGCGAAGACATGGTTTTGAACAATTCGAAATAATTGGTAAAGTCTCTCTTAGACAAAAGACCCATATCATGAAGGTTGGGTGCAAAGATATAGGCATCTTCGTAAATGGTTCGATCTTGGACTACTGCTTTTTGGCCGTTTAAGATGCGTAGTATTTGCTGGTAACGACTATTCAGGAAGTAAATCTGAAGATTGAATGACCACCGTTGCATATCTTCATAAAAGTCGCTTAGGTAGGGGTTTTCCTCGATCGATTCAAAATGGACTTCCCAACCGAAGTGTTTTCCCAGGA
>JABSSK010000130.1 GCA_013214265.1 Saprospiraceae bacterium
GTTGCTTTTACTGCTAGTGAGAATTTTGATTATAATGCTTCTATTTTTCTGAGTGGGATTCAGGGAACTCCACGGTTCACAGGTATGCTGGCCATTGAAGGCGATTTGGCATCTGCTAGTTTTTCATCACTAGGTTTTGGTCGGGATATTGCTCCGGTTGAACGTATGACTGTAGGGCCAGAGGAAGTGACTAGTACCAAAGAACCAAAGATTGATTTGAATAATCAGTTTGCTTTATATCCGAACCCTACCAAAGGGCCAACGCAACTACAATTTAATCTGGCAGACATAGCGCCTGAAGTACAGATAGAAATGTTTGACATATCAGGTCGCCTGAAATGGTTTACGCAATTGGATAATGTGCGACGTGATATTGTGCGTATTCCGACCGAAGATTTGGTTCAGGGCAGTTATACCATTAGGATCACCACGGATAAAGGCGTGGGCACGAAGAAGTTATTATTTCTTGAACCGTAATTGCTAATTATTAACCCGTTTCCATGACAACGAACAGACGGACCTTTTTGCACCGGACCTTTTTCACTGGTATAACGACTACGCTAGGTATTTCCGGATTTGCACCTAAAAAGCAACGTTCGAAAGCCCCATTGGTCGTGGCTACTTGGAATAATGAAAAGGCTTGCCAAGCTGCCTATCAGGTTTTAGATCAGCAGGGAAATGCACTCGATGCAGTTGAGCAAGGCGTTATGATTCCGGAAGCTGACCCTAACGATCGGTCGGTAGGTTACGGTGGACGCCCCGACCGGGATGGTAAAGTAACGGTGGATTCCTGCATTATGGATGCCAAAGGGCAGTGTGGTTCGGTCGTCTTTCTCGAGGATATCCTGCACCCCGTTCAGGTAGCTCGGAAAGTAATGGAACAAACGCCGCATGTTATCCTAGCAGGGGAAGGTGCCCAGCAGTTTGCGCTGGCTAACGGGTTTGAAAAACAAAACTTACTGACCGAAGATTCCAGAAAAGAATGGCAGGAATGGCTGAAAAACGCAGCTTATAAACCCGTCATTAACATCGAGAATCACGATACGATTGGTATGCTGACGCAAGATGCGATGGGCGATCTGGCGGGGGCCTGTACCACGAGTGGTGCTGCGTATAAAATGCGCGGGAGGGTAGGGGATTCCCCTATCATCGGCGCTGGGCTATACGTTGATAATACAGTAGGCTCTGCCACGGGTACAGGCCTGGGAGAAGCCTTGTTGAGAACACTAGGAAGTTTTCTGGTTGTAGAATTCATGCGTCAGGGGGATACACCCCAAAAAGCGTGTGAAAAAGCAATTAAAAGGGTGGTGGATCATCATCCTGGTACATACCAAGAATTTCAAATTGGACTCATAGCAACTGATATTTACGGCCGCTATGGTGGATACAGCATCCAGCCCGGATTCTCCTATTTTGTAATAAACGCAAAAGGTGGACAGCTGATCAAATCGAGGTCATATCTGTGATAAGGTGAGAGAGGAACTCCGTATGGAGTTCCTCTCTTTAACCTAATTAATCTTTCTCATCTTTAGAAGTAATTCTCCGTTTCCATCAGGAATCCGCAGGTTGAAGCGGTTAAAGGTAAGGCGCGACACCTCCCCGTTTAAGTCAAAGGTAAGCCGACCGAGATCGTCATAAAAATAAGCGTCAAGATAGAAATCCAGATCACTATCATCATCATAATATTCCCGAATAGCGGATAATTCCCATTCGCCGTAAGCAAAGCGACGGGTTGAATAGTCATCGTATATTGACGTGAAATTTCGTAGGATTTCAATCCGGTCACCTCGATATTGACTGGTGATATTATCCCGGAAAAGTGCATTGTAATCCTTGTAGAAAGCACGTTCTATTTCCCAAACGCCAATAATACGGTCTTCTTTGTTATTAAGTCTCCATTCTGTAATGCAACTGGTGGATAGTAAAGTTAGTAGCAGTACAAGTGTAAGCGTATTCTTTTTCATAGGTCGGATTTTATATAAAAGATACCCCCGAACCTTAGAACCCCTAGTCCTTAGCATAGTTTTAACAGCTTCTTTAACGGGTATTAAAATCCTTAAGACTTTGTTGGGAAGAATGTAAGTCTTAACGAAATCCTAAAAACGTAAGCGGCTTGCTTCCCGAGGAAACAAGCCGCTTGATATGTAGTGGCTGATTATGCTTTTACATATTGGCAATGATCTCATCACCAAACTCAGAACACTTCATTAAGGTAGCACCCTCCATTAGTCGGTGGAAGTCATAGGTAACATGTTTTTTGGTAATAGCACCTTCCACGCCCTTTACAATCAGGTCGGCTGCTTCGTTCCAACCCATGTAGCGGAACATCATTTCCCCAGATAATATTACAGAGCTGGGATTCACTTTATCCAGTCCGGCATATTTAGGTGCTGTACCGTGTGTGGCTTCGAAAATAGCCTTACCAGTGGAATAGTTGATATTAGCACCAGGTGCAATACCGATACCACCTACTTCAGCAGCGAGGGCATCAGAAACGTAATCCCCATTTAGATTGAGGGTAGCAATCACACTGTATTCTGCAGGGCGTGTTAAAATTTGCTGTAAGAAAGCATCAGCGATAGCGGCCTTAATTAACAGCTTACCTTCACTCAATGCTTTGGATTGGGCGGCATTGGCAGCATCTTTCCCTTCTTCGGCTGCAATACGGTCGTATTGTGCCCAGGTAAAGACTTTATCACCAAACTCACGTTCGGCTAGCTCATAGCCCCAATCTTTGAATTTACCTTCCGTAAACTTCATAATGTTCCCTTTATGAACAAGAGTTACGGATGGGCGATTTTGTTCGCGAGCGTAGTTGATGGCAGAACGAACTAATCGTTCGGTACCTTCGACAGAAACGGGCTTGATACCCAAAGAAACAGTGTCAGGAAAACGAATCTGACTAACACCCAACTCTTCTACCAGAAACTTTTTTAGCTTTTCTACTTCGGCTGTTCCATTAAGGTATTCAATACCGGCGTAGATATCTTCTGTATTTTCGCGGAAGATCACCATATTGACCTTTTCGGGTGCTTTTACGGGTGAGGGGACCCCCGTGAAGTAGCGAACTGGGCGCACGCATGCGTAGAGATCCAGTTTTTGGCGTAGGGCAACGTTCAAAGAGCGGATACCACCACCAACGGGTGTAGTTAAAGGCCCTTTGATTGCAATCAGATACGTATCAATAGCATCGAGCGTAGCTTGGGGTAGCCATTCTCCTGTTTGGTCGAAGGCCTTCTGGCCTGCTAATACTTCGTGCCAGCTTATTTTGCGCTCGCCAGAATATGCTTTTTCAACAGCAGCATCGAATACACGCTCGGCAGCAGCCCAAATATCGGGCCCGATACCATCCCCTTCAATAAAAGGAATAATAGGGTCGTTAGGAACCTTTAATAGTCCGTTTTCAATCGTTACTTTTGATCCACTCATTGTATAATTGTATTTTGTTTGATTGGGATTACTAGAAGTATCATCTGCTCAATATCCGAAAGCTATTCTCTTTTTCCCTTCGTTTCGGCTCAATTTAGTCGGTGCGATTCAAGCGGGAAAAATGTGCATGTCGAGTATGAGAAAATGACCATCTTGTGCGTAATCATTTTCATAAAACCTAGGTTTTAAAAAAGCTCGTCAAATGTACTAATTTTCGTGTGTTTACCCGCAGACAATCCTTTGTTTTCGGGGGAATACCGAAAGAATGTTTTTGCGAAAGCCTAGAAAAAAATATAAAGGTATGTCAAACCCTCACCTGGACCCCTCCGGCGCTTCCTTTGGAGATCCTGAAAAGCAGGTTGAAAAGGCACTGAGACCGCAAGCGCTTAACGATTTTAGCGGTCAGCCAAAAATTGTAGAGAATCTTCAAGTTTTTATTCAGGCTGCTTTGCAAAGAGAAGAAGCACTGGATCATGTTTTATTACATGGCCCGCCAGGACTGGGCAAAACAACGTTATCCTACATTATTGCCAATGAGTTGGGAGCAGAACTGAAAATGACGAGTGGCCCTGTTCTGGAAAAGCCTGGAGACCTGGCCGGATTACTTACTAATCTGGACGAAGGCGATGTGCTGTTTATTGATGAAATTCACCGCTTGAATAATGTCGTCGAAGAATATCTGTATTCCGCTATGGAAGATTACCGAATCGATATTATGATTGATAACGGACCTAATGCCCGAAGTATTCAGATTACCCTCAACCCTTTCACGCTGGTTGGAGCTACCACCCGTATGGGACTCCTGACAGCCCCTATGCGCGCACGATTCGGTATCAACTGCCATTTGGATTATTATGATCATTCCACACTAGTACGCATCGTCGAACGATCAGCGGGCATCTTACAAGTACCTATTACTACACAGGGTGCACAAGAAATTGCTCGTAGGAGCCGGGGTACCCCTCGTATTGCCAACGCGCTCCTAAGGCGTATCCGCGACTTTGCTCAAGTCAAAGGAGATGGAACGGTAGATGTAGCAATCGCCCGGTATGGCTTAGAAGCACTCAATGTCGATGATCATGGCCTTGATGAAATGGACAATCGAATTCTGGATGCTATTATTAATAAATTCAAAGGCGGACCGGTTGGTCTAACCACAATTGCCACTGCTGTCGGTGAAGAAGCTGGAACTATTGAAGAGGTACATGAGCCTTTCCTGATTATGGAAGGCTTTATCCAACGAACACCCCGTGGACGAGAAGCGACCGAAAAGGCTTATCAACATTTAGGGGTTGTACCTCCAGGGCGACCCGGGACACTGTTTGAGTAGACACGAAGCTTTAAAGGTCATCTAATATGAGAAACCTAACGAACCTGGCTTGGTAAAGATGCAGCGTGCGGGATCATTGATAGGATAGTATACAAGGGTTTGTGAAAATCCCGTTATTAATCGTGTAAGACGTGATTGAAATATCATTTAGTGCCATATAGTATGTTTAGATTACTTATTCTCAAGAAGAAAAATATGTACAGAAATTGGTTCTTATTTCTGATTATACTTCTGTTGGGTTCAGCTTGTAAAGGCCCTCAGGTCACACAGGTTTCGTTTACTAACCTAGAGATAGCGGGAGTTGAAACGGAACAGGCAGCTGCAAAAATTGCGGAACTTGTGGCTCCTTACAAGACCCAGATGCAAGTGGAAATGAATGCGCAAATTGGTGAAGTAGCGGAGTCACTTACCAAAGGAAGCCCCGAGTCTTTGTTGGGTAATTGGGTCGCCGATGTATTAGCCATACAGGCCGCGGCCTATACAGGCAAACCTATTGACTTTGCCATATCCAATTCTGGTGGATTAAGAATACCTGAATTATCTGCGGGCCCTCTATACCGCGGAATGATTTACGAATTATTGCCTTTTGATAATATGCTGGTTGTACTGGAACTGAGCGCTGAACAGGTACAGAAATTAGCTAATCACATGGCCTCACATGGCGGATGGCCAGTAAGTAAAGGTTATAAAATGTATATTAAGGAACAAAAAGGATATGACATTCGAATTGCGGACCATTTACTAGCAGATGATCGTATCTATCGAGTAGCTATGCCGGATTATATTGCAAATGGTGGGGATGATTGTGCATTTTTGGTTTCTGTAGAACAAGAGTCTACTGGAATATTGATGCGTGATGCGGTGATTGATTTTGTGGAAATAGAAAATGAACAAGGAGAACACATACGTTCTTCTCTGGATGGCCGTATACAAAGGATGTAGCGTTTGTAAGTAGTTTTATAACAAGCTAATTACGTATTCCTTAATTGAATACAAAGATTATGAAAAGGAGAACTTTCGTTAAAAAAGCGAGCTTAGGTACATTGCTTATTGGTGGTGTTGCATCACCATTATCTGGGATGATAGCGGAGCGGAAGCAAGCTAAAATCACCATTTTGCATACCAATGATGTCCATAGCCGAATAGAACCTTTTGCGAGAGGCCGGTATGCTGGTCAGGGCGGAGCCATACGCAGGGCCCAGGTTATTGCACAGATCAGAAAGAAAGAGGAGCATGTGCTCCTCTTAGATGCTGGAGATATATTTCAGGGCACACCATACTTCAATTATTTTGGAGGCGAATTGGAGTTCAAGCTCATGTCGGAAATGCAGTATGATGCCGCTACTATCGGAAATCATGACTTTGATGCTGGAATTGATGGTCTTGCTAAGCAATTACCTCACGCTAATTTTCCGTTTTTAAGTAGCAACTACGATTTTTCAGATACGATTATGGCTGGTAAAACCAAGCCATATCAAGTATTCAAGAAAGGCCCTATTCGGATAGGGGTTTTTGGTCTTGGTATCGCACTGGAGGGATTGGTTCCCAAGGTGTTATATAAAAATACGCGTTATTTAGACCCAGTGCTTAAAGCTACTGAAATGGCACATAGACTACGGTATGACGAACGTTGTGATTACGTCGTTTGTCTTTCTCATCTGGGATACAATTATCGTGACGCATCGATATCAGATATGATATTGGCAAAAAGAACAGCTGATATCGATTTAATCATTGGTGGTCATTCCCACACCTTTCTTGATGCGCCGACAGTGGTGAAAAATGGACAAGACAAACCTGTTCTGATAAATCAGGCTGGTTGGGGTGGGATCATATTAGGGCGACTAGATATCTACTTTGACTGGTCGGGTAAATCCGACTGTACTTACTGTGAAAATATTTTGGTTGGAGGAGCAGTTTTGAGGGAAAAAACGTAAACAGGAAGTTAGGTAATGATCGTCAAGGGTTTGGGTATGACAATAAAAAAAATTAGAATTAAATATGCAGCCTATTTTTGGCAGGAACGATTTTTTCTGCATATTTGTAATCCTTCAATAATAGGGAAAGCGTTTAACGATACTGAAAAACAAATAAGGAGTTTTTGATACTGACTCCTCTAATCTTTTCTTGACTCGTAACTTACTGATACGTAGTGTTAACCTGTTTTTTTTAACCAGCTTAACGGCGGATAATTTATTAGGAGAATGGTGAAAAATCATGCTACCGTCTGGGATAACTGTCTGCAGTTGATTCGCAAGAATGTGAATACGCAGTCTTTTAAGACGTGGTTCGAACCCATCCGTCCTGTCCGCTTGGACAATAGTGCATTGACCATACAGGTCCCGAACAAATTCTTTTATGAATGGCTAGAAGAACATTACGTTAGTTTACTAAAGTCAACCATCAAGAAAGAGCTCGGTGATAAAGGAAGACTGGAATACCAGATTCTGATGGCCGGAAGTCAAGCTGCAGCTGAAGCCCCGAAGCGACAAGCCGCAACAGCAGCAGGCACATTACCCAAAAAAGAGCGTAACAGCTCTTTTGGTCCAGGTATGGTAGATACGGAACATATTAAGAACCCATTTGTCATTCCAGGCATACGAAAAATTAAGGTTGATCCTCAGCTCAACCCAAATTACACATTTGATAATTACATTGAAGGTGATTGTAACCGGCTGGCTCGTTCAGCAGGTTTAGCTATTGCCAAACGCCCAGGTAGTACATCCTTTAACCCTTTGGTTATTTTTGGGGATGTTGGATTAGGAAAAACCCACTTAGCCCAAGCCATTGGTAATAGTGTAGTTAAGAAGCTACCAGCTAAAACAGCTTTGTATGTTTCTTCTGAAAAGTTTACGAATCAGATCATCCAATCCATTAAGAACAATGCTGTTAATGATTTGGTGAATTTCTACCAGCTTATTGACGTTTTAATCGTTGATGACATCCAGTTTTTGGCAAACAAACAAAAAACACAAGAAATTTTCTTTCACATCTTCAACCAGCTTCACCAGAGCGGCAAGCAGATCGTCTTGACATCGGATCGCCCTCCTAAGGATCTAGACGGTATGGAAGAACGGTTAATTTCTCGATTCAAGTGGGGCCTTTCAGCAGATCTTCAAGCCCCCGATCTCGAAACCCGAATGGCTATACTAGAACATAAAATGTCGCGTGAAGGGCTTGATCTGCCTCAGGATGTTATTGAATTTATCTGTTATAATATCAAGAATAATATTCGTGAATTGGAGGGGGTGTTGGTTTCTTTAGTCGCTCGGTCCTCGTTGAATCAGCGTCAAATTGATATTGGCTTGACAAAAGAAGTAGTGAAGAATTTTGTCACAGAAATCAATAAGGAAATTACAGTAGAGTTCATCCAACAATTGGTCGCTGAGCATTTTAGTGTGGATGTGGAAAAACTACAAAGTAAAACCCGAAAGCGCTCCATCGTAATTGCACGGCAGTTGTCTATGTATTTAGCCAAAAATTTGACGGACAAGTCCCTGAAATCTATCGGTGAAACTTTCGGTGGGCGAGACCATAGTACAGTAATCTATTCTTGTAGAACCGTACAGGACTTAATGGAAACGGATATCATCTTTAAGGATACTGTTCAGGAACTAGAGAAGAAAATCAGGTTAAGCCTGAATGAAAAATAGTAACCATCCAAAAGGTGCATAAAGGCTGGTGTAAGACACCAGCCTTTTTTTAGCTTTTTTGCTAGTGCTGTAGGCTAAGTCCTTTAGATAATTATACATTACATTGAAAAAAAGCTGAAAAGGTTTTGATTTTGTAATAGAGCTTCCATATCTTTGCACTCGCTTGTGAAAGAACAAGATGAATTTGAAAATTAAAGATCTGGATTTGGTAAAAAATAAAGACCATAATTGTTTTTATTTTACTCAAAATCTAATTTATTTGCCTGTCCATACAGGCAATATATTCGGTGGCGTGGGTGAGTGGCTGAAACCACCAGTTTGCTAAACTGGCATACTCTTAACGGGGTATCGCGGGTTCGAATCCCGCCGCCACCGCCAATCATCAGCCAAATTATATTCGGGGCGTAGCGCAGTCCGGTTAGCGCACCTGCTTTGGGAGCAGGGGGCCGCAGGTTCGAATCCTGCCGCCCCGACTAGATAACCGTCAGTCAACAGGCTGGCGGTTTTTTTTATTTCTTTTGGTTCCAACGCTCATTAATGCTGTTGTTCTAGTCATGAATTAATAGCTGTTGAATCATCCCCCCCCTCCAATCCTATTTCCTGTTATTTGATACCTACGGGCTCTTCCTGTTTTAGGTGTGGTAGATGTTGGTTAACCATATGTGTGGTTTTTCATTTAATCATTTTTATCTTTCAAGAGGATTGTATATTACAATTCGGATAACATACAGCAGTGGCTAACGAGGGTTATGTCTTTTTGTCTTCGAATGCGGATCGGTCAGTTCAAGCGCATTAGGTACTACAAACGGAGATTAAAAGGATATCATACTAAGTCGTTTTGGTACTCTGCATTTCTAATTAGAAGATTGGAGATAACGGTTCTTTTTAGATAAAAGAGCCCACTTCAGGGTTAAAATAGAAAGCTATGCATGAAAAAGCTACTTCACCTCAGGCATCTCATGATTATATAGAGGTTCGATCGCCTGGGAGGATCAACTTAATTGGTGAACATACGGACTATAATGGGGGCTTTGTTCTTCCCGCAGCTATCGATAAACAAATCATTGTTAAAATAGCGACTAATGGTTCTGATGATTCCTGCTCATTAGAAGCCAAAAATCTGTCGGAAAATTTTGATTTCTCCTTAAGTCGGATTGAGCCTCAGTCGCAGAGCTGGGCTAATTATGCACTGGGAATGATCCATGAATTCCAAAAATTGGGATTATCCATGCGAGGCTTTGATGCCAGTATTGAAGGTAATGTACCAATCGGTGGTGGTATGAGCTCCTCAGCTGCTTTTGAATGTAGTTTTGGTTTCGCCCTCAATGCAATATTCAAACTTGGTCTCGAACGCATGGACATTATCCAGGCAGCCCAACGCGCTGAAAACGACTTTGTAGGAACGCAGTGTGGGGTGATGGATATCTTTACCAGCGTTATGGGTAAAGCGGATCATGTCATTATGTTAGATTGCAGATCGCTAGACTATTCTTATTTTCCCTTGCAACTCGGAGATTATGAGTTGTTGCTGTTGAATACAAATGTATCTCATTCTCTGGCGGATACAGCTTACAATACCCGCCGGCAAGAATGTGAAACCGGTGCAGGCTTATTTCAAAAGAAATACCCTAAAGTCAATCAATTGCGAGATGTCGATGCCGCTATGCTAGAATCGTTTTATGATACATTACCGGACCCTATTAATCGGCGGTGCCGCCATGTGGTAACCGAAAATCTTAGGGTTCAAGAAGCGACCAAAGTACTCGCACAAGGTAATCTTCAACGCATGGGCGAACTCATGTATGCCTCCCATAATAGCTTGCGTGATGATTATGAGGTGAGTTGTCCAGAATTGGATTTCTTAGTTCATGAAACAGTACATAGGCCTGAGGTATTGGGTAGTCGAATGATGGGTGGCGGCTTTGGTGGATGTACTTTAAGTTTAATCCATTCTCCGGCACGAGAACAATTTGTGGAGGAGATAGCTAAGCGATATAAAGAATCCTTTAGTCTGGAGTTGACACCTTACCATGTAAAGCTAGCTGATGGTACCGGTTTTATGCCTGCCTGATCAGGGGAGTACCCATATTTTATTATTAGAATAGGGGACTTTTCAAAAAAAAAGTGGGTTCTAGTAGGTTCAAAGATAATGGACTGATTATATTAGGCCGGATTTAGGACATTCATTTTGCTTTTGTTTCCCCGCATTTTGTGGTCACATAAAGCAGAAAACGGCTTCTAAATCAATATAGCCCTGATTAAGTTTCCTGATAAATTCAGGAAAGAGCCAAAGTAAACCAATTTAGAAAGGACTCCCTTTTCAGTAAGACATGCTGAAGATGTAGGGTCTGATTTTTTAATTATGAATGCAAAAGCCTATGCAGTTTGCTACCATTGACTACGCCATATTTATTGTTTATGCGATTGTCATTGTTGGGATTGCCTTTTGGGTTACCCGAAAAGGAGGAAAAACCTCAGAAGACTATTTTTTAGCCAGTAAGTCACTTCCTTGGTGGGCGATTGGTGCCTCGCTGATCGCTGCGAACATTTCAGCAGAACAGTTTATTGGAATGTCCGGATCCGGATTTGCTATTGGGCTGGCCATCGCCTCATATGAATGGATGGCAGCCCTGACCCTATTGATTGTGGGTAAATTCTTTTTACCCATTTTTCTGGATAAAGGTTTATACACCATTCCCGAGTTCATCGAGAAGAGGTATAGCTCTAGTTTAAAAACGATTCTGGCCATTTTCTGGATTGCCTTATACATTTTTGTTAATCTGACCTCTGTTCTGTATCTGGGGGCTACTGCTTTGGATACCATCATGGGGGATGGAAGCGGATCGATCTTTATTCCTTGCATTATTGGGCTTTCTTTATTTGCAGTCTTATATTCCTTGTGGGGTGGTTTGGCTGCGGTGGCCTGGACGGATGTTGTGCAGGTCGTTTTATTAATCGTTGGTGGACTTATCACCTCCGGTATTGCCCTAACCTACGTATCGCCCGATGGTAGTATGTGGGGTGGATTAGGTGCGCTTTATGAACGTGTTCCTGAGAAATTCTCCATGATTTTGAGTAAAGGGGAAATTATAACACCAAACGGAAGGGATGCCTGGTCGGATCTGCCAGGGTTAGCTGTTCTTATTGGAGGTATGTGGGTCGCTAATTTGTATTATTGGGGTTTCAACCAGTACATTATTCAGCGAACCTTGGCAGCCAAATCCCTACGGGAATCACAAAAAGGTATTGCCTTTGCTGCCTTCCTGAAGCTGATTATTCCATTAATTGTAGTCATTCCAGGAATCGTAGCTTATGTACTAAATACAGGTGATGGCGGGTTAGTAACGGCGGACTCTTTAGATCCATCCTTTATTGGGGATAATGGTAATGTCATTAATGATAACGCTTTTCCTTGGCTGATAAGTAGTTTTATACCCACGGGATTAAAAGGGTTAGTTCAAGCTGCTTTATCCGCAGCTAT
>JABSSK010000131.1 GCA_013214265.1 Saprospiraceae bacterium
CGATAAATATCTTTACCCATTTTAAAACTGCCTAGGTGAAGTACTGTTGGTATTCAGGAAAAAAATAAGTTGTTCTTCCTCCTATCTTTTGGATATCAACCACAGATCCATCCGGAGCCTTAGCACCTTCTTTTCTCCACCCCCATAACCAATCATCTGGATATGCTTTGTAGTAAGCGTTTTGCGATACAGCATATTCTAAGATGGATTTCATTTTATGATATACATCAACCATTTTATATTTAGGTACGGCCTCCACCACCGATGCTGGATGAATTCTGGTTTGATACAGCACCTCATCCGCATATAAATTCCCGACACCTGCAATATGCTTTTGATTCAATAAAAACCCTTTGATGGTAGACTTTTTTCCTTGAGCCTTAGCTAAAAATTGTTCCTGTGAAATAGTTAAAGCATCTTCTCCCAAACCTAGTTTTGTAAGATAAATATCTAAGTCTTCTATGTAACAAATGCGTGCAAACTTTCTTGGACAGTCAAAACCAAGGCTAAATCCATTCTGAAAATCAAAAGCTAACCGTTCGTGTTTAGGTGACTCCTCCCGACCTGAATAGTAAGCAAAGTCACCTGTCATTCCAAAATGAAATTGAACGTAGTGCCCATTGTCCATTCGTGAAAATAGATATTTCCCAATCCGAACGGAATCTACAAATAATCGACCTGTTAATTTTTCCCGAAAGCCATCTGGATTTATATTCCGGATGATCTTTCCATCATATGTATGTACTGCAATGATCTTTTGCTGTAATGAAGTTTCTTCGAAAAAACGTTTGAATGTGTTCACCTCAGGTAACTCAGGCATAAAATTCTCTTTTAAAAAAAGAAAGGAAAAACGGCCATTTAGTTCATTTACCCCCCAAACCTTCAACAGTTTTTCATATTCGAGACCATTACATACACAGTATTTGCTATAATTATTATTGTTAAATAAAATATTTGTACAACAATTTAATAGCACACAATTAGCTGATTTACAGTTTTTTAGAAAATGTAACAAATATGTAATGGTAAATAACCTGCTTTTTAACTTGAAATGCTTTCAAATTTTAGACCCGATTAGTAAATTGTACTTCAGAAGAAACAGTTAAACAATCTACGGATTGTAAAGTCTCAAGATTAAATTGTCAAGGGGGAATTAAGCATCCGCGAATCGTATTACGTTCGCGGATTTTTTTATCTTAAGGATTGAAATACATTTTTAATCCAATAATATGTTTAGGCTGAGATTATCCATTCTTACCATTCTTCTGTCCAGCCTTAATGGTATTACACTATCCCAAAGTAATCCTGACTATCTCGACAGCCTGACAACCGTATTTGAAAAATACGAACACTCAGATAACCAAGTAGCTATTGAGGCTTTATACCAAATAGCCAAATACAAGCTTATCACCCAGGATCCTAGTGGTAAAGAGTATATCAATAAATATCTCGACTTCTCCCAACAAAAACGCGATCGAGAAGCAGAAATGAAGGGTAACTTACTTTCGATTCAGCATCTAACTCAGGTTGGTGATTATACTATTGCTGAGGCTGTAGCAAAGCAAGTAATTAATTTTTATACCAAAAAAAATGATACTACTCTTTTGACAGAAAGCATCATTCGGTATGGAAATGCCATGGAGTATCAAGGCAAAACCGATTCTGCTCACATTCAATATTTCAAAGCACTTTCCTTAATTGAGTCATCCTGCGACCCCGAGGAGCAGTACCTGTGTGGTATTGCGGCTTGTATGGCCAATATGTACGTTGCTGTTCTCTACTGGGACCAAGGGTATCCTGAAAAAACATCCAAGTATGTTGATGACGCGCGCACCCATATTGAAAAGCTCTATACAGCCTACCCAAACGATCCGAATGTAATTTTTGAGTATGCTACCCTCTTATCGAATATGGCTACGCTGGCTGAAGGACCTGAAAGTCACTCACTCAAGATTGATTTTTTTGAAAAAGCACTTAATTTATTTAAAAAAATAGGTGTTCTTCATAGCGAAATAGCGGTATTGAATAATATCGCTTTTACGTATTCCCAAAACAATGAGTTAGGAAAAGCAAAAGAATATGCCTTACAAGCCATAACCTTAAGTGCACAAGGTAAAGATATAACCATGCCCTTATCCAGTCAAATCCTGTTGGCGAGGCTCCTAATTAAACAAAACAGCCCTAATAAAGCTTCTGAATGGCTCGACAGAACGGAGCCGATCGCTTGGTCAGCTAACAGGTCGACATTCATTACTGCAATTCTTAAACTCAGGGTAAAAATTGACTCCTTAAATGGAAATTATTCGCAGGCACTAGTCTCCCTCAATAGATACTACGAAGTAAAAGATAGTCTTTTCAATCAAAGTAACCTTCAACTCATTTCGTCTTTAGAAGAAAATTACCAAAAAGAAAAAGCAGAAAGAGAAAAAGCACAAATTAACATGGCTTTGGCGCGCTCAAAATCTCAACAAACCTTTAGGGTATCTGCCATCCTGCTTCTGTTGGTCATCTTATTGTCTGGAACCATAATATCAATTCTGAATAACAATAAAATTTTACGTCAGAAAGAATTGGCCCAACAATCGGTGCGATTAGCTCAATTGGAACAAGATAAACTCAACAATGACCTTGAAAAGAAAGAATTAGAACTAGCTTATAAAAATAAAGAATTAGCAACCATGGCGTCAAGGCTGATTGAACGTAATGCATTTACCAATCAACTCAGAACTTACCTCGATCAAAACCCTACCAGCAACCCAAGTTTGCTTCATGATTTAAAAAAACAACTTTCCTACCAAGAACAAGCTACAGTTGACCTACAAGAATTCAGATTGTATATCGACGAAGTGAATCAAGACTTTTTCTTTAAACTCGAATCCAGCGCTCCAGAATTAACGGACAAAGACAAACGTCTTTGTGCATTATTCCGTATGGAGATGAATGTCAAAGAAATTGCATCAATAAATAATGTCTCTGAAAACGCTATTCGAACAGCTAAGCATCGAATTCGAAAAAAGTTAAACTTAGCTGATGAAATCGAATTGAAACAATTCCTGAAATCAATATGAAGATTCAGGACTTAATCCTATTTGAAAATGATCGTTGGCTAGCCGTTAACAAACCTTCCGGCATCTCTTCCGAGGGTTTCGATGAAAGTATTGAAAGCCAAACCCAACAGTATTTTCAACCAAAAAAGCTTAAAAAAGGATATCCCAAAGTAATCAATCGCTTGGATCGCCCCACGAGTGGTATTATTCTCCTAGCTAAAAAAAAACAAGCGCTCCGTCTGTTTCAAAAAGAATTTGCCGACCGTAAAGTAGAAAAACATTATCTAGCTATTGTAGAGGATAATCCTCCTCCTCTCCCAAAAGCGGATACGCTTATGCATGGTCATAATCGAACAAATGACCGAAGAAAAGCGATCATAACCCCTGACATCCAGGACTATCAGGTTATGGCCAAATTATGGTATCGCGAACTAGCTGCTATCCCCCATTTTCGTATTTATCAGATACGGTTATTCACCGGCCGGTTCCATCAGATAAGGGCTCAATTCGCCTTTTTACAAAGGCCTGTACGAAACGATATCCTATACGGAGCAGAACAGGAAACGGATGAGCCAATTATTGGTTTACATGCTTGGAAACTGGTATGTACGGACCCTCAGGATGACAAGCCTATTACGCTTATAGCTCCAATACCTAAGCATACCTTATGGCCAACCTTGTGGCAAGGCTCAAGGCAAATAGATAAATTTAAACCTCAATAATTACTCCGACTCTGGAATAACAAAGGGAGGTGGTTGGGAACCGTCAACATCTTGGAAGTTGTAATCTAACCCCAATTGACCCACCTTGAACACACCACCACTACGATCGTGCACCTGCGGGTCTTTTGCCAATGCAACAATAGCCCTTCCTACAAAGCGTGGGGAATGGGTTCCTTTCAGTGTCTCTTGGTCAGAAAACTCAATCATTCTCTCTGTGCGTGTGCTACCCGGATGTACAGTTAGAGCAGTAATCCGATGTGCCTTACGGTGCTGCGCCATTGCGAAACCTAATCGATTAACGGCGTGCTTATTAACGTCATATTGAATATCGCCCAGATACTTATCCCCGTCGCCAGCTGATATATTGATGATTAATCCTAATTCTGAAGATAGCATTAGGGGCACTAATGCCCTACTCGTGATATAATGAGCACGCACACCACTTTCCCACATCTTGTCCCATCGCCAAACGGGTTGCTCCCAAATAGGCAGAGTCCAGATGTCCGGATCATACTGCTCATATCCACCCCACACATTATTATTCAGAATATCTATCCTAGCAAAGGTCTCTTTGATGTATTTGGCCAGATCTGTTACATCCGACTCTTGAGTATGATCACAATAAAAAGGAACACCCAATCCACCTGCCTCCGTCACCAATTGAGCCGCTCCATCAACAGTTCCTGGCAACCCATCCGTTGAAGCATCATCTCTACTGCGTCCGGTTACCACTACCGTCGCACCAGCCAAACCTAACTCCTGAGCAATACCTCTCCCAATACCCCGACTTGCACCCGTAACTACGGCAATTTTACCTTTAAGCATATGTTTGGATTCCTTGAAACGCAAAACACTTCTGCAACAATATACACACCATACTTCATTAATTTAGCATGTATCTCATTATAACCATAATGGTTTGAAACCCATAGGCTTCAAACCATTACAATCAATCACAAAAAGCATAAACTCATTTGAGCTTCATTCAATATCTTTTTGCCTTTTTCTTCTTATTCTTCTTTTTCTTGCCCTTTTTATCCTTGGAAGGAACAGCAGAATCACCGAGGTTGATGCGTAATTTTCGGCCGTTATACTCTGCATGACGGAAACTTCTTTTCACCTTCTCAGCAGCCGATTCATCAACATCGAAGAATGTGTGGATTCGCTGTAGCTCAATCTTGCCGATCTGACTACCTGTTATCCCTGCACCTTCACAAACAAACGACAAAAAGCCACCTTTGTCCTTAACATCTACAGCACCAATATTGATAAATAATCGAACTCTGGGTTCTGTACTTTCTCGCTTTTCCCTGTTTTTCTTTTTAGAAAGATTCAGGTCACGAGTACCCCCATTTTGCTTCTCATGCTGAATGATAACCTGGGAGACCATCCGCATAAGCAATTCATCTTTAGGTATATCCTGCACCAAAGCCTCAATCTCCCAAAGGTGATCCATCGCTTTCGGATGAATATTTGTGGTTGTTATATCCGCAAATACAGATTGGAGTCTATTCTGTACGATCGACTGGCCATCGGGTACCTGTACCCGCTCGAAATCAATCTTGAGGTGCCTACCTAAATCTTGAACAAACCGCATCTGGCCCGGACTTGCTAAAACCATAGATACCCCTTTTTCCCCTGCGCGCCCGGTCCGACCACTACGGTGTGTATAAAAAGCCCGATCATCCGGAATGTTAAGATGGAAAATATGCGTCAGCTTCTCCACATCAATCCCTCTTGCTGCAACATCCGTAGCAACAAGCATGCGGATGTCTTTACTGCGAAACCTCTGCATGACTCTATCACGTTGTGATTGCCGTAACTCACCATGAATAGCATCAGCCCGATATCCGTCCTTAACTAGTTGCTCTGCCACTTCTGTCGATTCTGCCCGTGTTCTGCAAAAGGTAACGCCATACAAATCAGGATCCGCATCCATGAACCTTTTCAGAGCCTCGTATTTATCATTCCTATGAATTAAGGCGTACTGATGCTCAATTTTATTGTTTCCCGCTGGCCCGGAATGCGTCTTTACCTCAATAGGGTCATCCATGTAGGTTTTCGCAATATTCCGAATATCTTTCGACATAGTTGCCGAGAAAAGCCAGATGGAACGTTCCTCAGGGCAATGAGTAAGGATATCATCAATTTCCTCCCGGAAACCCATATTTAGCATCTCATCTGCCTCATCCAGAACAATATATTTCAGATGAGAAAATGAAATAGCTCGCCTACGCAATAAATCACGTAAACGACCAGGTGTCGCAACGACAATTTGAACGCCCTTACGAATAGCACGAATCTGCCGCTGTATATCAGCTCCTCCATAAACAGCCACTAAGTTAAGTTGACCTAAATGACTGGAAAAAGCAGAGAATTCTTTGGTAATTTGAAGGCAAAGTTCTCGAGTAGGTGCCAGAACCAATGCTTGTACATTGGAATCGTTAGCATTTACCTTGTCGATCAACGGCAAACCAAAAGCAGCCGTTTTACCCGTGCCTGTTTGTGCCAAGCCTATACAATCTTCTTGTTGCTGAAGGAGCAAAGGAATGATCTCACTTTGAATATCGGTGGGTTCTTGAAAACCAAGGCCTTCCAAGGCCTTAAGTATGGGCTTAGATAAGCCCAAATCTGCAAAAGCGCTCATAATGTTTGATTATGGATAGCGCCTGCAAGCCGGTCCTCTTTTTCCGAAAAGCATCGAATAGAATGCTATCTTCCTGCTTCGCTATCGTTCCAAAAAGTTGCAAAAGTATATGATTATTCTGAAAGATGCAATGCTCCAGGGTATTTAACCACCTTTTAGTCATTGATTTATACACACTTAGAACGAGACTTGTCAAAGCTATTTACATCCAAACCTCTTTTCTCACCACCATCAAAAACATCTAGATTAAAAGTCACTTGTAGATGTTTATCCTTTAAACGAAAGGTGATTATATAGGAAAATATCAAGTAGAAATATCCTAAACTTTTTCTGCAAATAGCCCCGAATGAACAATAGACACCCATCACAAAATGTAGTTGGTCCTGGCCTATCAAAAACCCTTTACACTTTTAATTGCATTCCCTCAAAGGTATAACGACCAACTTTAACTATCTTTAGCCGTATAATGAAGGTAAGATATAATACAACCCCAAAAAGGAAGACCAGATGTAGCGGCTTCCTGGGTCAAAAATGAATACACTTGAAATTTTCCGAATTCAGCTTTGACAATAGCCTGATCGAAGGACTCGATATGATGGGCTTTTCCGAAGCCACCCCCATTCAAGAAAAAGCCATTCCTGCCATCCTAAATGGCCATGATGTTTTAGCAGTAGCACAAACTGGAACAGGCAAAACAGCAGCTTTCCTCCTGCCAATTATTCAAATGCTGGCCCAGCAAGAGCATCAAGGTATCCATACCCTTATCTTGGGTCCTACCAGAGAACTTATCATGCAAGTGGACCAACAACTGGAAGCCCTGTCTTACTTTACTGGTACCAGCTCTATTCCTATTTATGGCGGCCGAGGAGGAATTGAAATGGAGCAAGAAAAGAAAGCCCTAAAAAAAGGAGCCGATATTGTCGTCGCCACCCCAGGCCGGCTCATCTCCCACCTAGAAATGGGATATGCACAAATTGACAATCTTCAATGCCTTATCCTTGATGAAGCCGATAGAATGCTCGATATGGGCTTCGCTCCAGCCATACAAACCATTGTCAACAAACTTCCACAAAAAAGGCAAACCCTTCTTTTTTCAGCAACTATGCCTCATGATATCCGCCGTTTCAGTAAGCAATTACTGAAAGAACCGGTCGAAATCAATATCGCTATTTCAAAACCTGCTGAAAATATTATGCAAGGGGCTTATGAAATAAATGACAAAGGTAAAGTACCCCTGACAGCCCACCTTTTGTCCGGTAAAAAGAACTTAAAACGAGTCATTATTTTTGCCAGCACTAAGAAAAAAGTGCGTGATCTTACACTAGGGCTACAAAGAGCAGGATTAGATGCCACCGATATCTCTTCAGATCTCGATCAGTCAGACCGAGAAAAACGATTACAGTCCTTCAAGAATGGAACCATTCCTATCGTCGTAGCAACCGATGTATTAAGCCGAGGGATTGATGTTAAAGGTATTGATCTTGTCATCAATTATGATGTGCCAGGAGATGGTGAAGACTATGTGCACCGAATCGGACGTACAGCAAGGGCAGCAGCTTCGGGCGTAGCACTTACCTTAATCAATGGTGAGGATATGTACAAATTCAAGCGAATTGAGGACATGATCGAAATGAGTGTACGCAGAATACCACTCCCCCCGGCTCTAGCTGAATTTAAAGCTACTCGCTCAAGAGGAGGCCGACATACGCATGGACGAGGAAGAGGCAGAAGTCCGTATCGTGGTGGCAACAAAAAAAGACATAAACGCAATTAACCCAGTTTGAAACTGAGTAAGTTAAATCCAGTATACTTATACGGCCTTATTACGCTTCCTTTTCCAACGTTTATGGGTCCATAACCATTTGGAGGGCTCCTCCCTAATCAATCCCTCTAAATGACGTGTATACTTTTCCATAATTTCTCCTCTGGATGTTTGCTCCGGATGAGCCTCTAACAACACAAATTCTACTTCGTAAAAGCCGCGCTTTACTTTTTTAACTTCCATGAAAAAAACCGGCATTTTATGCCGCTTACTTATTGTCTCTACCCCTGTAAATACAGCGGTTTCCTGATTTAAAAAAGAAGTCCAATACACCCGTTTAGCTGCTGTAGGCGACTGATCACTTAAGAAAATATATGCGTAAGTTCCCGGCTCCGGGTTCATAAACCACGATGAATTCCCCTTTTCAATCAGCTTCAGGCCAAAACGAGTCCTTGATGTATATAACTTACCATCCATAAACGCATTACCAAGTCGCTTATAAACGGCTACCCCCCTGTGTGGCACCTGAAAATTAAAACAAGCTGATGGTAACTCCCAATTGTTATAGTGCCCAGTAACAAGCATAATTGACTGACCTGAATCATAATATTGTTGTACAACCTCAGGGTTTAAAAATGTATTCCGCCTTAGATACTCTTCCTTTGGCATACTAAATCCCCGAACAGACTCTACAATAATATCAAAGAAATGTTGATAAAAAGCATCCATCGTTTGTTCAACTTCCTTCCTGGACCAGTCAGGAAAAGAACGCTCAAGATTATTTCGTACCACCTCTGTACGATACCCAATCATCTTGTATAAAACCCAGTACAGCACAGTAGAAAACCCATATAGAATGGATAATGGTAGATGAGATAACGGGTTTAAAACCAAAAAATATAAAATTCGACTCATTCGGGCGAAGATAGCGCTACCTGTAAACTTTCTATAAAAAATAATCCGGCATTAAGTCCATATCAGGATCAACTTTATACTTTGAGAAATCAGATACCCCAGCACCTATCAAAACATCTTCATCTATAAGGAACTGCCCCGTAAGGCTATTATCTAGCGTGCAAAGAATTTCGAATGCCGCATCACCCATTATCTCTGGTTTACGGCTCCGGCGCATAAGTTCATCACCTCCTAATAAGTTTTTTATCGCTGCGGTGGCTATAGTCGTCTTGGGCCACAAAGCATTTACAGAAACACCCTTACTCCGGAATTCACCTGCCATACCCAATACACACATGCTCATACCATACTTCGACATGGTATAAGCTACGTGCGGTGCAAACCACTTTTCATCCATATTCAGAGGTGGTGACAAATTCAAAATATGAGGATTTGAAGCTTTTGTAAGGTGAGGCAAACATTTTTGCGAAAGCATATAGGTACCGCGAACATTTACTTGATGCATCAGATCAAAACGCTTCATTTTGGTTTCCACGGTACCCGTCAACTGAATAGCACTGGCATTATTCACCAATATATCTATGCCTCCGAAATGACGAACAGCCTCCGCAACTGCTGACTCAACCTGCTCCTCATGCCTTACATCCATCTCTAAAGCTAAAGCTTTTCCTCCCGCATCCTCCATGTCTTTGGCAGCAGTGAAAATGGTACCTGGAAGTTTAGGGTGAGGCTCTTTTGTTTTACCAGTTACTACAATGTTCGCCCCTGCTTTGGCTAAACGCAACCCGATAGCATGACCGATTCCTCTGCTCGCTCCGGAGATAAATACAGTTTTGTCTCTAAATTCCATATCACGATTTCACTTTTCAAGATTATTCCACAAATACGTTAGCTGTGAACCGCTAGTAAAATATACTTTTTTGGAAACATACCATCTAATTAAATTAGAATGCCAGAACTTATTATCCTCACAACCCATCACCTCGGAAAAAGTAAAAGAATCAAAATACCTACTTAAATGAATCCCACAAAGGCCCAATCAAAGACTTTAAGACGATCATCATTAACGAATGAAGCACCTATCCCCGAATAAAAAATTGCTACTTAAACGGCATATATCCTAATCCTTACATAGCATTCCTGTGGCTTCTGAAAAATACAAAAAGAACAATTTAAACCTTATAATTAGATGTACCTTTATGAGGTGAAATCAGACTAAAATGAAGTCATCAAATATGGATGGAAACCTAAGAAAAAATATTACCCCTGGATTATTGGTCTTAATCGTCCAAAAACACCATCAGAGCACCGGTGAATTAACTGAAGGATTTGTCAGGCGTATCCTAACTAAATCGCCTAGTCATCCACATGGCATAAAAGTAAAACTTGATACAGGTGAAGTCGGTCGCGTTAAAGAGATCATCGACGAAAATGAATGATTACAGTAACTTACCATACTACTATTACCATTGAAAGTAGTTGGCATTAACTCCCTGTTCCAACATCCATAGCGAACCAGTTCTTCATCACAGAATATCAAAAAGTACGTAGCAGTATCAATCAGACCGTACCATTTCTTTGTGTACTACTTAAACACAAAGGGAAAGGTGTTCATGTTATGCTTTCAAAAAACGACTACGCACCCTGGCAATCAAATTGGAAGATGAGTTTCAGGTAACCGTACAGGAAAATCATAGCCCATACCAAGCCGACATGCCTGAATCTTTGCAAGAGGTTATATTCTCTGATGAAATAGGTGCTGATATTTTTCACTCACTTACCCCCACCAAACAGAGAAGTATTATTCATATGATTAGCAGGATAAAAGCCATTACTATCATGGGAAATTTAAAAGCAAGTGTGCGTAAAACTAAAGACCTTATTAAAAAAATTCCGTGGAATGACTAACCAAAATCATTGCATAACAAAAGTATTTACATTCGACAATACTAAGCCTGATTGTGAATCCATAAAACAAGATGCATCATGATAAAAGGTTTCTGATCTCTGCAATAATGGATAAATGACGACTATACTAAGATGATGACACCAAAAAAAGTATCGTCCTCTGTATTTATCAGTTATTCTTAATCCTTTCTGCATAAGACTTTATACCTTTTTCCATCTAATAAAATACCAACCAATGGAAATAAGTAAAGAGGACATACAAGTTGTCCAAAACCCCGATAAAAATCGATTTGAGGTTAAAATCGAGTCCTACCTCGCGTTATGTGAATATATCCTTGGAAAATCACGTATCATTTTTACCCACACTGAAGTTCCCGAAGCATTAGCCGGTAATGGAATCGGGGCAAAGATGGCTAAAGCAGGATTAGACTATGCCCGCGAGCATAATTTACAGATAATGCCTTTATGCCCATTTGTAGCAGCATACATGGAGCGTCATCCAACTTACCATGATCTACTAATGCCCGGTTTCACCTTAAAAACTAAATAGTAGAAGTCTATCCGCTTCACATGTAAACACGCTTCTGCTTTTATAATAAGCAAACACAGAACCTAGTAATCTATCCAAGCAATCTATACGAAGCAACCTTAATTGGCGCGGGCTCCGTAATCGATTTTCAGTTTTTATTGCATATTGTATCACTTAGGTATCTAAATTAAACCTAATGCTATGGCTACTATTACCCTAAAAAAAGCAGTATAGAAGGATTTAAATTGGATCAACGAGCTATATCAAAATCTTAATTTTTT
>JABSSK010000132.1:0-9284 GCA_013214265.1 Saprospiraceae bacterium
AAAAAACATTACCATAGCCACCCGACGCAATAACGACTCAGTGTGCAGCATGGCGCTCTAGTTTGCCGTTGAGTAAGTTTCTTGAAATGATACCTCGTGCTTTTCCGTCAACCATCACTACATCAAGCATTTCGTGTCGGTTGAATAATTGCACAGAACCATTGGCTACCTGACGAGAAAGTGCTTGGTACGCACCAATCAGCAGTTGTTGTCCAGTTTGGCCACGAGCATAGAACGTTCGGGAAACTTGGACACCTCCAAATGAACGGTTGGCAAGTAAGCCACCATAGTCACGAGCAAAAGGAACACCTTGTGCAACAGCTTGGTCAATAATGTTACGGCTCACTTCTGCTAAGCGATGCACGTTGGATTCGCGAGAGCGATAATCACCTCCTTTAATGGTGTCATAAAACAAGCGATAAACACTATCACCATCGTTCTGGTAATTTTTGGCTGCATTGATACCGCCTTGCGCTGCAATAGAGTGCGCACGGCGCGGGCTATCGTGAAAGGTAAAAACTTTGACATTATACCCCAACTCACCTAAAGTAGCGGCAGCGGAGGCCCCGGCAAGACCAGTTCCTACAACAATGATGTCAATTCGTCTTTTGTTATTGGGCGCCACCAGATTCATTGTGGACCGATACTGGGTCCATTTGTCAGATAGAGGGCCTGAGGGTGTATTTGGCGAGAATGGCATTTCGATACAATTGAAAAATGAACGAATAATTTTTGAATTAGCGGGGTGTTACCACCAGCCAAGGGATTGTCCGTAAATGACTGCTGGAATTAGGGCAAATCCGGTAGAAATAATAACGGACAGAAAAGCACCAGCTAATCGAATTAAGGGTGAATACTTTTTGTGGTTTAGCCCTAAAGTTTGGAAAGCAGACTGAAAGCCATGAAGCATATGAAATGCAATGACAACCATGGACAGTATATAAATAATTACAAATAAAGGGTTCTGGAAAGCGTAAACCACTGGCGTGTATAGATCCTTATATTCTTGACCAGCGTAGGTAACCATATTCACATTACCCAGTTTCATCTGCAGCCAAAACTGGTACATATGCAGAAGGATGAATATGAATATGATGGTACCCATAGCAGCCATGTTCTTTGCTGCAGTAGCATTAGTGTTAACAGCACGGGTTACCTTGACTTTATAATCATTACTTCCTCTTGCGATCCGATTTTTGCGCCATAATAGCCACCCTTGCACGGCGTGAATCAAGATGCTGATATAGAGTAGATAAGATATGGTTTTAATGAACGGATTGTGCGTCATCATGTACGCATACTTATTAAAAGATTCTCCTCCGTCGTTAATCAGAATCTGTAAGTTACCAGCTAGGTGTACCAAGAGGAAAGAAATTAGAAATAAGCCTGTGAGGCTCATGACTAGCTTACGTCCTATGGAAGAGGTCAAGAATTGACCAAACCACTGCAGACCAAACAGGTTAGCAGGTTGTGTTGCTGTACTCATTTTTTTGTTTTTTGTTGTTTCAACGGCTTTATCAGTCAGACAAATTGTTTTGTCTTCTTTTACACAAAACTATGGGTTTAAGAGGATACGCCCAATCTTTGTCCGGATAAGGTGAACAGGACTACGTATTTAGAACTATTCAAAATAGCTTGTTTTTTGCGAAAATTCCTAAACATTAGGAAATTTGTTCCTGAAACCAAAACAAAGGCGTAGTACGTTATTATGTCTTAAAAGCTAAACTGGATTATTTGCTTATGAAATCTACAAACCAATCGGTAAGTATTGAAGGATTTTTATCCTTTTTTCCAACTATCGAGCTACCGGTCACCCTAACCTCGGACCTTCATCACACTTTTTCTCAGCGGAATGAACCCTTTCCGCCAGCTATACTTGACCAGTACCTTATTCCTTTGGAAGGAGAAGACATTGATGAACTCACAGAGTTTATCCCCTGCTTTAAGCTACCAAACACGTATAATTTCCATGCTTTCGTTTATTGGAAGGCAGGCCTGATGACTTATGAGTATGTGCTGGTTAGTATTTCGGAGAAAGGGGAATTAATTGATAAAAGAGTTATTGCAGGAACTTCTTCTAATGGGGATTCGTTAACAACTTCAATAGCAACTATTGAAGAAGATTTTGAAATTTTAATATTATCTGGTCATACAGAACAAGACGTTAGAGCAAATTTTATTGGTGCAGGAAGTAAGGCTACTCGCCTTGAACTTTTACCGGAAGGACAGTTGGTGAATATTGATAACCGGTAGCATGGTGCTTACTTTTGAGAACCAAAAACTTTTGTTTTCCCTTTGTGACTTAAGATGCTGGTTTTGCTAGGGGAAAGTTGCGTCTACAAGCCTAGCGGTTCTCGCACTTATCTTTCTGCTAGAGCCTAAAAAGCCTATATTAAAACGATGAATCCGAGTTGTAATTTGAAAATACTTTATTACGGATCGTATTGCCTTACGAACATTTAAGCGGGATCGCTTTTTTACCAACCAATAAAAAAGTTTCTCAGAATAGCCAAGGATACTACAACTAGGTTGTATGGCTCTCTGGGTTTTGGTCAAGCATGCAAAAAGGATGAATATTGCTTGAATCCTTCGGAAACGCTGATCTGTTTCAGATATAATCAAACTGATGAGTAAAGGAAAAAAGAACAAAGTAAAAGGGAACAAATTGTCTGCACGACAACTGAGGACTGAGGTGCTTAAATTGTTCCGTAGGCATCCCAAAAAACAATTAAACCCAAAGCAAGTCGCGCGTAAGCTGAAAGTTGCCAACAGCAAAGATTCTGTCTTGTACGCCTTGGAGAGTTTGGCAAAGAGCAAGCAACTTATTGCGTTGGGTGATTATAAATTCAAACTTGACCGTGCGGCACATGCTGTCAAAACCAATAAAAGTACTACTGCAATTGGCAAAGTTGATATGACTCGTTCTGGGTCAGCTTACATCATTTGTGAGGACCGGGAAGATGATGTACATGTAGCTGCAAAAAATCTGAATACGGCTCTTGATGGCGATAAAGTAAAGATAAGGGTGTGGACACCTAGGGGACGTAGGCGCGCTGAAGGTGAGGTTGAGGAAGTAATGGAAAGAGCAACTAGTGCATACATTGGCACTTATTGGCAATATCCTCGATCTGGAATTATAGTGCCGGATGGTAACAAGGTATCCCGTGATGTTCAGGTAGAAAATGACTTATCATTGGATGCTAAGGACGGAGAAAAAGTGGTATTTGCTATTATTGGTTGGACTAAGGATCGGCTTCCTACACCAATTGGAAAGGTGACTACTGTGCTCGGTAAGGCTGGTAGTAACGATATTGAAATGAAATCCATTTTGGTTAATAACGGTTTTGAACTGGTTTTTCCGGAGTCCGTTATGGTAGAAACGTCTGCTCTTCATGATGCGTTATCGGAGGCGGAATTAGCAAAGCGTCGTGATTTGCGTAGTATAACCACGTTCACTATTGATCCTGATACGGCCAAGGACTTTGATGATGCGCTTTCCTATCAAAAATTAGAAAATGGTCATGTCGAAATTGGAGTTCATATTGCTGATGTGAGCCATTTTGTGAAACCCAATTCAGCCCTTGACAAAGAAGCATATAGTAGATCTACATCAGTGTATTTGGTAGATCGGGTTTTACCAATGCTCCCAGAGAAACTGTCCAATGCATTATGTTCTTTGCGCCCTCATGAGGATAAATTCACCTTTTCTGCCATTTTCACCTTTGATGGTAAAGGAAAAATAAAAGATCGCTGGTTTGGTAAAACCATTATTCACTCCGATCGTAGATTTACCTATGAGGAGGCACAGGAGGTCATTGAAGCCCAAAAGGGTGATTTTGCATCTGAGATTGCTGATATCAACCGCCTCGCCCACATTTTGCGTAAGCAAAAGTTTAATAATGGGGCAATTGCTTTTGAGTCGGATGAGGTCAAGTTTCGCCTTGATGAAAATGCAGTTCCGGTTGAAGTGTATGTAAAGGAAAGGAAAGAAGCCCACATGCTCATTGAAGATTTTATGCTTCTGGCAAACCGGGAGGTAGCTACTTTCATTCAGGATAAAAGTGCCCAGGAAGGAGCTGTAATTCCTTTTGTGTATCGAATTCATGATGAGCCTGATCAGGACAGGGTAGCTGAGTTAGCTGGTTTTGCCCGCAATCTTGGGTTTGAAATGGATGTTAGTTCTCCGGAAATGGTAGCTCGCTCGTATAACCGAATGGTAAAAGCTGCTGCTAAAGATTCGGGGCTAAAGATTTTGCAAGAAATTGCGATTCGGACGATGGCGAAAGCGGCCTATTCTACCCAAAATATTGGTCACTACGGATTAGCATTTGCTAACTACAGCCACTTCACATCACCAATTCGTCGGTATTCGGATGTATTGGTTCATCGCCTGCTGGAAAAAAATATCGTAGGTACTTATCGAACGAATGCAGCTAAATTAGAAGAGCAATGTCAACACATTTCTTTGCAAGAAAGAAGAGCAATGGAAGCAGAAAGGGAATCTGTTAAGTACAAACAAGTAGAGTTTATTCAAAATCACATTGGAGAAACTTTTGACGGCTTGATCAGTGGAATTATTGATTCGGGTATTTTTGTTGAGTTAGTTGATAGCCGATGTGAAGGAATGATACCTTTTCATACCATGGACGAACCATTTATGGTTGCTGATTCCCGACTATATCTGGAAGGACAAAGATCCGGAAAACGTTTACGAATGGGGGATAAGATCAGGGTCAAAGTGGTAGATGCTGATTTGTCATCCCGTAAGATTGATATGGCATACATTCCAGGATAAAATAAAGATCGCCAATTCAGGAAGACCTGAATCGGCGAACTTAGCTTCAAAAGGAAAACTCAGTGATTAACTCACTTTGTATTGGTCATTTCATCTATAAGATAAGGTAACCAGACGAAACGTTGCCTAGAATAGTAACCTTTTAAGAATTATTTAAACTTTTTTGCGTAATCCAAGGAATATACCAGAGGTTGTATATCGCTGCTCTACCCCAAAACCTTTATTGGTAACGGATTGTGGCCTCCAGTTAATATGGGGCTCAACTAGGAAATCAAGCTTATCAGAGAGCTTATAGGTTAAGCCCATACTCCCATAAAGGGAAAGGCCAAGTTGGCTGCGAAAGGGGGCTGTATTGTTATTGTTCTGGTTGGAGAAAGTCACAGGTTCAAAAGTATTTGATGATAGAAACTCACCTTTTTGGGTGAACATCAGATTAATAAAAGTACCACCATTAACGCCTAGAGAAAAGTTTTTTCCAATCGGAAATTCATACCCTATCATTAAAGGTATGTCCACCATAGTGTATTGGTTATTGGCCTTATACTGAATAGTGGTATAATCAACAATGGTGTCGGCTCCAATGATTTGACCATCTGGGCCAAATTCGGTTGTGATGGTTATTCTTTCGTCCGTAATTTCTTCGTATAAGAACCGGTCGTGGATTTGGGAAAAGAACAGACCTGCTCTGATTGCTATGCCGGAAGGGGATGTTGTTGAATAACGAACGCCTCCGGTGTAGCCAAAGTGGAACGTTTCGGTTTCTTTGCGGGCAGCAGCATAGGCATCATATTCTGAAGCTTCTGCTTGTAATGTACGGTCGACAATATTAGGTGAGAGGATAAAGTCTATGGCTGATTTCCATATTTTTGTTCCTTTGGATGCAATGGAAGGTGGATCGGTAATAGATCGGCTTATATTGATTTTTGATGTTTTGTGTAGATTCATCAAAAACGGACTGCTCGTTGATGGTTGTGGTATTTCAGGAGCGTATGCACCATTGCGTATGGAAAGGGATGAGGTATGCACTGAACTAGTGGCAAGTCTGGCAGAACGTGTAGGTAATTTGTCTACTGCGGGGAACGAAGGGTATGTGATAACCTTATCATCGGTGCTTTTAGTGGGGGTGGTATTGGTTAATATCTTAGTGGTTTGTTGCTTAGGTTCTGGTACAACAGCAATTGGTGTTACAGTTTGGCTGGTTGTTTGGTTATCTTCCCTTTGTTTAAGTATATCCTCGGTATGGGTAGGGGTAAGTTGCATTACGAATATACCGATTGTCAGTAGGGCAGCTACTAATCCGAGAGTCCACCAGGGGAAGGTGGTTTTTTCAGGCGTAGGAGCGGATGTAGATCGCTTGGCGGCGATAGCATCCCAAATATGCATAGGAGGCTCGTAGCTATGCTGCTGGAGCTTATCCTTGAATAAATCATCGATTGGGTGCTTATCACTCATACTGCAATCTTTTGCATTTTCTGAATTTGGGCTTGAAGCATCTTGCGCGCTTTGACAAGCTGCGAACGCGAAGTGCTTTCCTGTATACCCAGCATTTCAGCAATTTCTTTATGAGAGTACCCTTCGATGGCATACAAGTTAAAAACCAACTTGTATCCTTCCGGAAGGGCAGCGATTAGGCGCATTAGGTCTTCTGATTGTAGATGGCTGTATACCGTTGGATCATTGTGTTGATCGGGTGTAACCTCCAAACCAATTTGCTCATGCGTAAAACGTTTGCGATCGTAGTGTTTGAGTGCAGTATTAATAACAATTCTTCGGATCCATCCTTCGAAAGAACCTTTAAATTGAAATTTACCCAAATTGTCAAAAACCTTGATAAAGGCGTCTTGCAGGATGTCTTCCGCTTCCATATGATGACGGCTATACCGGTGGCACACAGCTAGCATCTTACCCGCATAGCGGGAGAAGATTTCCTGTTGGCATTCTCGGTTTTCCCGAATGCACCCTTCAATAAGGTCTTTTTCTGTCACGACTATCGCTTGTGTAATCGCTCCTCAACATAGGGAAGAGCCAGTGAAATTGAAATTCGCTGCTTGGTTTTGGTAATTTACATGAAATAAAATAAAAATGAGGCGTATAGGATATAACGCAAACCGCATTTAAATTATTCTTTTGGAATAAGCAGATAAAAGATAACAGACATGAAAGTTCTAGAACCAGATCAGATTATCGCTAAAATGTTAGAGAGGGATGCATTTAGCCAATGGTTAGGAGTTACAGTAGAAGACATAAAGGCAGGGCAATGTACTTTGTCCATGGTGATTCGGGATGAGATGCTAAATGGTTTTCTTATTGGACACGGGGGAATATCCTTTTCCTTTGCTGACTGTGCTCTGGCGTTTGCATCAAACAGTCGTGGTCGTCATGCTGTGTCCGTAGAAACGAGTATCACGCATCACAAGCCGTTACAGAAAGGGGATCATATCTTTGCTAAAACAAAAGAAATCCATTTAAGTAACAAATTAGGGACTTACCTCGTAGAAGTAACCAAAGCATCACATGAGCTCGTTGCCACATTTAAAGGTACAGTATATCGTACGAGCCGTGTTTGGGAGACTATCTAATTTACAATTGAAAAGCACAGTCTAGACATGCCAATTCAGTTTTTTTAAAAACTGGAGTTGGCATGTTTTGGCTGTTTGCTATGTACACTATATAATTGTTATTTGCGTTCGATAGTACATAAAAGGCCGAGCACGTATCCGTGTCCTCCCAGAAATTGGCCTTGCGTTCCAACCTTATTTACGTTTCACGTTTACCGTACGTTCAAACTTTTTATGCGTCAGTTGAGCCATTTGGATTAACGGCCTACAACTTTTTCACTTTGAAGGACTATAGCCCTTCAATCGTGCGAAAACCCTAACATCTATGTCTAAACTATGTACAGCACTATTGCTGTTTGTGTCCCTGTGGGCACAGGCACAGGTGAATTACTCGCTACTTTTCCAATCGGGTATTCAGGAAGAGTCGGCGATCAGCAATCCTGAGGATTTAGATGCCCAAGCGATTGAATCAGCACGATTCGGCTCTTATTTCTATGTGCTCTTACAATTTTCTGATATCCCTAATGTGGGACAAAAAGAATCTCTCGCCCAACAAGGTGTAACCTTATATACTTACATACCTAATTATGCTTATATCGCTCGAATTGCGGATCACACGGATCTAGCTTCTCTCCCGGTAAGAGGTATATTCCCGCTTAATACCAAACATAAACTGAGTCAGTCACTAGCTGCAGGTGATTTTCCTATATATGCGCTTGAAGGTAATGCTATAAGACTCGATCTTACGATCTTTCCGGATATTGATCGAGCTATTATCTTACAGAGGCTAGTGGATCGAGGTTACCAGCCAACTGACGAAGGTACTTCTCTTTCTGTAGCGATTCCATTGTATGATATGGATTGGTTAGCGAGCCAACCTTATACGCTTTATTTGGATATTGCACCTCCTAATCCAGAAACGGAACCTGATGGCCTGAAAGCCCGAGCTATGCAAAGGGTGAATCGCATGAGTCGCGGCCCCGGAACAGGATATGATGGTGAAGGAGTTACCGTTGCGATTGGTGATGATGGGGCTGTAAACCATCGTGATATCAATGACCGACTAATTGATCTTACCAAGTCTGATTTCGGTGTACATGCTGAGATGACATCAGGTATCTTGGCTGGCAGTGGGAATATTGATCCTATGGCGATGGGGATGGCTCCTTCTGCTTGGGTCAAATTATTAGATATTGACGGTTATCCGCAAATTTTTGACGCTATTGACCATTATGAACAAGAGCGTGTAGTCATTTCATCAACCTCTTTTGGGGAAGGTTGTGGTGGTATTTATTCTGTTAATACTCGTTTTATTGATCGTCAGATTTACGATAACCCACAATTATTGCATGTGTTTTCTGCTGGGAACAATGCTACACACTCCTGTAGTAATACTTATGGTAGGCTTCGAAGTCCTGACGGTCTTCATTTTGGAAACATCAGTGGGGGGATGAAGGCAGGTAAAAATGTAGTTGCGGTTGGTAATGTAGAATTATATGATTACTTACAAATTCGCAGCAGTAGAGGGCCAGCCTCAGATGGTCGCATCAAGCCTGATATTTCTGCTATGGGCCAAGGCCAGTATACTTTGGGTGAAAATGGTGCTTATCAATACGGAGGGGGGACTTCAGCTGCGGCACCTTCTTTTGCAGGAACAGCTGCTACCCTCTATCAGGCTTATCGGGAAGATCATAACGGCGATGATCCTAATTCAGATTTGATTAAAGCGTTATTACTCAATACTGCGGATGATTTGGGACGTCGTGGCCCGGATTATGAATACGGGTGGGGGCGAGAGAATGGTGCACGGGCACTTGAGGAATTACAGAATAAACAGTTTATTCGAGGGACTATTCAAAATAACCGGTCTCGCAACCATACGATTCAGGTACCTTCTGGTGTAGGTAATCTGCGCGTGATGGTGTATTGGC
>JABSSK010000132.1:9294-11807 GCA_013214265.1 Saprospiraceae bacterium
GCCGGTTCTCCTCTTGCTGGTCAGGCTTTGGTAAATGATATCGACGTGCAAATGGAAGCGCCTTCAGGCCAACAACTGTTACCGTGGGTACTCAGCACCGTAGCGGATTATGATAGCTTGACCAAACCAGCTTGGCGGGGTACTGATCATATCAATAATGTTGAGCAAATAACTATGTTAAATCCCACGGTAGGAAGGTACACTATCAACATTCATGGTAATTTGATTGCTGAAGGGCCGCAGTCATATGTGCTGGTGTATTATTTTGAACCAACAGAAATGGCGGTAACCTATCCGGTTGCTGGCGACGGCCTTGTACCGGGGGAAGAAGTAGTGGTTCGTTGGGATGCTCTGCCTGAAAATGGAACATTTCAGCTTCAATATTCAACTAATAACGGAGGTAGCTGGAAAACGATAGCTACAAATATCCCATCAACAGCACGTCATCGGGCATGGAATATTCCTAATCAGCTCACTACACAAGCACGACTGCGACTGAGAAGATCGGGAAAGACTGTTGTCAGTGAAACCTTTGGTATTATTGGGCAGCCAGATTTTACCATAAACTATTATGACGATGATAATGCCGAGATGACCTGGGAAGCCATAGCGGGAGCTACAAGTTATGATATATATCAGTTATTGGATGGTTTCATGACAAAAGTAGGATCGACGAGCAACTTGTCTTTTGTGCTTCCGCAGAAAAATGCTTGGGAAAGCAACTGGTACAGTATTTCCGCTAATAATAAGAATGATAATATCAGTGGTCTGCGGTCTGTCGCAAAAAACTACGTACATAGGTTTTGTGAACGAGAAGTTACGCTGACCCTACAATTTGATTTTTATCCTGCTGAAACGAGGTGGGAGATAATATCTGAGCACGGTGATGTACTCACATCTGGTGGGCCTTATCCGGGTACCTTGGCTAATGAGCAAATTCAAATTAATGAGTGCCTACCTTCAGGTTGTTTTGATTTTGTTGTCTATGATGCTTTTGGCGATGGTATGTGTTGTACGAGTGGTGATGGCTTTTATCGTATAGTCGATGAACAAGGAAATCTTCTTATATCTGGGGGTAAATTTAATGCTAAAGAAATAAAACCATTTTGCTTAGGTAGCGCCTCAAATCTCGATGTGCAAATCCAAGAAAATAGTTCCATCTCATGCGCTGGTGCTGCGGATGGAACGCTATATGCTATAGCTTCCGGAACGACTAGTCCGGTGACTTATTCCTGGAATACCGGTCAAACGGAATCTGTAATTACAGGATTGGCCGCTGGTACCTATTCCGTAACTATTGACGACGGAAGTCAAACATCAACCGCTGTTTACGTGCTAGATGAACCAACAAAGATTGCGATTAGTCTTTTCGCTGAACACAACGAGTGTGCTCAAGATAAACAGGGGGCAATTAATGCTATTGTTGAAGGTGGTATCCCTCCATATCATTATGCTTGGAGTAATGGAAGGTCCACATCTCGTGTATCGGACTTACTAGGTGGGACATATCAATTGACCATCACAGATCAAAACGAATGTGTAGCGGTTGCATCAGCTAATATTTTGGAACCCTCACCAATTGAAATCGATGTATTTACTCAAGACCCAAGTTGTTCTGATGCAAGTGATGGTGAAATTATGCTGGCTATCGTTGGGGGTGAGGAGCCCTACAGTATCATTTGGGGGCATGGAGTTAATGGATTACATTTAGATAACCTGATTGGAGGTAGTTATACTGTAACCGTAACGGATGACCAAGGTTGTAGTGTTACTAAAAATATCCGACTCACTCCGCCTCCTTCACTTCAACTGTCGATCATTCAAGAAGAAGCTAGCTGTGAAGCTACAGCTGAAAAACTACGGGCTGTGGTGACTGGAGGGTACGCACCGTACCAATATCTTTGGAGTGATGGTACTACCGAAAGCCACATTGAAAATCCAACTCGTTCAAGTTATAATTTGACCGTTACCGATGCTAATGGATGCACCGTCGAAGAAACTGTTCGACTATCTCAGACGGAGGCTTTACAAGTAGATATTATACAATCAGACCCACAATGTGCATTTGAGGAAAATGGAATGATTCAGTTAGTGGTAAGTGGAGGTGCTGCACCTTATCAGTACCAATGGAGTGATGGGTTCACAGGTTCTGAACAAACAGCTTTGGGTGATGGCATATATCGTATAACTGTTACGGACAGCAGAGGTTGTACTATGGATGCCCAAGTTATACTCAGAGATCCTGTACCACTTGAAGCCAACATGAATGTTGAGGAATTATCATGTGCTTTGGCCACTGATGGTCGGATTGAAGTAATCGCTTCAGGAGGTGTCGGTCCTTACACCTACCAGTGGAATGATGGATATGCCGGAGAAATAAGAAGTCACTTGTCACCTGGTTTGTACCGTGCTACTATTACAGATGCTAATGACTGCCAAGTAATTAAGCAAGTCGTCCTTTCTGCGCCTAAAACCGTGGAAGTAGAATTATCGGTAACCCCAATTAGTTGTTA
>JABSSK010000133.1:0-4482 GCA_013214265.1 Saprospiraceae bacterium
TCTAGATTGTATTTTTCGCATCCAACAGCGCCTTAATGGCGGGCATCATGTCGTAGGCAGCCTGATATCCTATATCACATATGGCTTTATATTTATTGAACTGAAAAATATTATATCTATATAACTTTTCTGGAGCGATGACAATATCACAAAGCTCTAGGTTTTTTCTGGAATTGGCATAAATGCTTAGTTCAAAACATCTGGTTGCAATCCCAAATACAGATTGAACCGCTTTATTGCCAACCGATAAATTAGGCATGGCGTTAACTCCAATAATATGTGAAACCTCCCCTATCAAAGGCTCTACGGGCAGATTATTCAAAAGACCTCCATCAACATAGGAAGCACCGTTAATCTCAACTGGTTTGAAAACTAAAGGGATGGAACTAGAAGCAACAATAGCATCAAATAATTTACCGGAATGCATAGTTTCTACTAATCCTGTATTCAAATTAGTTACAGCAATATGCAGTTTATGATCCAATGCGTCGAATGAATCGATCTCCAAGACATCTTTGAGCCTTTTTTTTAGATAGGTTAATTTTGTCAAACCATCGTACGGAATTCCTACCTGAAGGATACGCCAAATCCTTGAATCTTTAATAAAATCAAGCATCTCTTCGGGTGATTTCCCGGCTGCATATAATGCACCAATTATTGCTCCAGCACTAGTTCCAGCAACGACTTGTGGTCTGATGCCCTCCTCCTGAAGGGCTTTTAGTACTCCAATATGAGCAACACCCCTGGCACCACCTCCAGATAAAGCTATTCCAATTGGAGCGTATGATTTCTTCATGAATATTCTTTAGGCTTCAGATTTGTGCGTTTGGGTAGCCTTTTGGTCCGTAAACTATAACATGCAAATCAGTATCCATAAGGCTTAACAAACAAGTAACAACAGAATAGTTAATTTCACCAAAATTTAAAACACCATGTTGATTCGAGTCCATCCTCTTTATTTCATCTTTATAGTTTGCTTAGGTTGTCGATCTAATTCAGCTAACACCACCCATTCAGAAGTACAATCCGGCACACAATTAGATCAAACGAAAATTCCATCCGGAACCCTCCCTAATTTGATGGTTCCGTATAGTCGATTGATGCCAATGGTCTCGGCCCACCGTGGAGGCCGTAATATACCTGAATACCCAGAAAACTCATTAGAAGTATTTGCTTATACCCTTCAGCATACTCCAGCAATGCTTGAGTGCGACGTAAACATCACTTCTGATGGCCAGCTTATTTTAATGCATGATAATTCTTTGGAACGAACTACCAATGGTTCTGGGATAGTTCAGCAAACCGACTGGAGAACCATATCAAAATTAAAATTAGTTGATGATTTTGGAACTATTACACCTTTTAGTGTCCCTACATTTGAAGAAACGCTGGTATTTGCAAAGCATCGCGCCATTTTGTCTGTAGATGTAAAAAGGAATGTTCCGTTTGATGCTGTAGTAAAAGCAATTGAAGATGCGGATATGATCGACTACGTAGTTGTGATAACGTACAATGTAGCTGATGCCGAAACTGTCCATGAACTGAATAACCACCTAATGATTTCAGTAAGTATTCGAAATCAAGAGGAATGGAGCAGAATGAAAAACTCAAAAGTACCAACGAATCGGATGGTTGCATTCACAGGTACTCGACTTAGCCCCAAAGCCTTATTTGACACCCTTCACCATTATGACATTCCTGCCATTTTAGGAACATTAGGTAACCTCGATAAGCGAGTAGAAGCGAGAAATGACAGTCTATATCTCGATTATCTTCGCTTAGGAGCGAATATTCTGGCCACAGATAGACCAATAGAGGCTGGTGAGGTACTAGCTAAAGAAAGAAATCGGTAATTCATTATTCCGGTAATCATATTACGGAAACCATATAATTGAATACCAAAACAGCATTTATAATTAAAAAATATAAACCGCCACGTGTGTTAACTAAATGTTAATTCACTGTTAACCTACTGTCATCCTCACACCCTAGTGACATTACCATAAATACGGTCAGTTGACATTTTCGTATCATTTTTATGACCGGAATAGGCACAAAACCAAATAATATTTCCAATTTCCCGCTTTAACAATACCCTTACGAAATTATAAAGAAGTTTAAATTTAGCTTTACCACTGTTTAACACCGGATATCTACTTTTGAACTTCTTAATTACTCACTCAAACTCACTAGTTATGAATTCATTTTACCTGTTAAAGTGCCTGAGTACAATAGCTCTGGTTATTTTGACACAGTTCGTGGTTATGGGACAAGGTGTAACTACCTCTTCCATGAACGGTCGTGTGGTTGACAACAATGGAGAAGCACTTATAGGTGCCAACATCCTTGCTGTTCACACTCCCTCTGGTACTACATATGGTGTAGCTACCAATGTGGAAGGTATCTATCGTATACCAGGTATGCGTGTTGGTGGACCTTACCAGATTACAGTTTCCTATACTGGTTTTGAAGATTTGGTAAAAGAAAACATCTACCTAGCACTAGGCCAGACCTTCAGGTACAATGCTTCCTTACAAGAGACGGCTTATGACATTAATGAGGTAATCATTACTGCAAATCCAAATGACATTTTCGATGGTAACGCGGATGGACAAAAAACAGTAGTTGATGAGCGTCTTATTAACGATGTACCTACTATCTCTCGTTCAATTGCTGACTTTGCTCGTCTGAACCCGTTAGCGAATATTCAGGAAGGTGGTGATGGGTTTTCCATCTCGCTTGCTGGACAGAATAACCGTTTTAATACGATTTACTTCGACGGTGCGGTAAATAATGACGCATTCGGTTTAGCAGGTAACGGTACCAATGGTGGTCAAACGGGTATTTCACCTATCTCGTTAGACGCAATCGAGCAGTTTACTATTGCTGTTGCTCCTTTCGACATACGCCAATCAGGATTTGCTGGTGGTGCCATCAACGCTGTAACCCGCTCAGGTACAAATGAATTTGAGGGGTCAGCTTATTACTTTTTGCGCAACGAATCTATGGCTGGTTCAAAGCCTGGAGGTGAAGATCGTGGTCCATTAGCAGACTTTTCGGCTGAGACTTATGGCTTCCGCTTAGGTGGCCCAATTGTTAAGAACAAATTGTTCTTCTTCGTGAATGCAGAACTGCAACGCGACCAAACCCCTCAACCTTTCAATGTAGCTAATTACCGTGGTGATCTAGATGCTGCAGGCATTGCTAACTTAGCAAATTTTGTACAAGAAAATTATGGTTATGATGTCGGTGTCTATGATAATAACATTGCTACTCTCGAAGGTAATTTCGTTTTAGGTAAACTAGACTGGAATATTAACCAAAAACATAACCTAAGCCTTCGCCACTCCATTCGTACTGCGGACAACCTGGAAGCGCGTAATTCATTTACTAGCGGCATTCAATTCATTAATGGCTCAGAATACTTCCAGTCCGTAACGAATTCAACTGCTATGACATTAAACTCTGTCTTTAGCAATACACTGTCGAATCGTTTAACCATTGGTGCAACTATCGTACGCGATGATCGTGACCCTCAAGGTCCTGCATTTCCAACCGTACGACTAGAAGATGGTTTAGGTCGTCTTGACTTTGGTGCGGAGCGTTTCTCAACAGCTAACCGCTTGGATCAAGATGTCATTACCTTTAATAACGACCTGACCTTCTATAAAGGAAAACACTCTGCATTATTTGGTGTAAACTTCGAATACTTCAACGCAGCTAACCTATTTATTCGGGAAAACTATGGTTATTACCAGTGGGAAAATGATGGAGATGAGACGGGTGTAGATCGTTTCCGCAACGGCGATCCAGCTGATCGTTTTAACCATTCTTTCTCTCAGGTTGATAATATTGTAGGTGATGAGTCTGCTGCCATTGCTGCTTTCAAACAAATGCTATTTGGCTTTTATGTTCAGGACGAATATCAAGTTAATGACCGCTTGAAATTGACTGGTGGCTTACGTCTTGATTTCCCAATTTGGCCAACAGATGTACCTGTCAATAACCAGTTCAATAATGAAACAGTTCCTGCTATCGAGGCACAAGGTTACGACCTACAAGGTGCTCGTACGGGTAGCTTTATTGGTGGTACTGTTGCCTTTTCGCCTCGTTTCAGTTTCAACTATGATGTATTGGGCGACAATACCCTACAACTTCGTGGTGGTATTGGTCTGTTCACTTCTCGAATTCCTTTGGTATGGCCAGGTGGAGCTTTCAACAACTACGGTCTGAACGTAGGTGGTGTTGCTTTACGTAATGTACCGTTTAATCCTAATGTACAACAACAAGCCAAAGATATCGATACCAATGGTAACGTAATTACCGAAGTTGACTTAAATAATGTTACGCCTTCTGGTCAGATTGATCTCTTCGCTGAAGATTTCAAACTACCACAAGTGATGAAACTAAATATTGCTATCGATAAGAAATTCTCCAATGGTATGGTTGCCACGTTAGAAGGTATCTTTTCTAACCACATCA
>JABSSK010000133.1:4492-11772 GCA_013214265.1 Saprospiraceae bacterium
TACGCTACCAGAACTTCCAATTGAAGCAACCTACGCGTAACCTGACCGGTGCTGGTCCGGATAACCGCCCATTATTCAATGGTGTGTCAGCAAGATTTGGAGATGATGTAGTAGACCCCAACTATACAGGTATCTTCTTAGCTAGTAATACAGATGTAGGGTACAGCTGGAACTTTGCTGCTTCTTTGAGCAGGAACTTTACCAATGGTTTCGCTGGTACGGTGTCTTACTCTTATGGTGATGCTTATACTGCCTTTGATGGAACTTCTTCTCAAAATAGTTCTCAGTGGAGAGGATACTACAGCCCTATCGGAAGAAATGCGGATCCTGAAAACTTGGGTGCGCAACGTTCAAACTTTGCCTTCGGACATAGAGTTTTCGGTCAGGTTTCTTACGGTAAAGAGTATCGGATCGCCGGTGACTTTGGCGGACGTTCTAGATTGTCATTGAACTTTAACGCACAAACAGCTGGTGGCTTCACTTACAACATCAACGCTTCTAACTTCCGCTTTGTAGATGATGGCGGATTTAGCAGTAATGAATTATTCTTTGTTCCTGAGAGCATTGATCAGATTCCTTTAGTTGATCTCAATTACGATGGTACCACGTACTCCCCTCAACAACAGTGGGAACTTCTTGATGCCTACATTTCGGATCGCAAAGGATTGCAGGATTACCGTGGTGATTATGTAGAACGTAATACAGGTACGGTACCATTGAACTTTACCATGGATTTGCGTTTCCTCCAAGATTTTTATATCGAAATGGCTAACGGTAAACGTAATACCATTCAAGTGTCCGTTGATATATTTAACTTCACAAACATGTTGAATCCGGATTGGGGCCGCATTAAGTTCGCTGGTTCTTTCGGTGGATACAATATTGTGCGCTTGAGAAACAATACTGGTTTCCCTGGATCAAATACCACTCCTGAATATACCATCAACCCTGATTTAATTGATGGCTTAGAACCATGGGATGGAAACATTGACGATTCTGGTTTGCGTTCTTCACGCTGGCAAATGCAAGTAGGTGTACGTTACATCTTCGGAGGTAACTAAAACAGCCTGACCATGAGTAATGCAAAAGGGCTCTTCCCACGGGAAGAGCCCTTTTGTGTTGTAAAATACAGGCACTTCTTTTATGAAATTCACTCCTACAGATTTAAAGAATTTTGTCCCATCTATAATCACAAAAAATAAAAGGTAACAATAACCCTCTTCTTTCAGGCTAGAAGCCTCTTCAGATTAGATTCTGGGGGAACTTTTGGCATGGAATCTCTCCCTCACTCCACTATTTATGGAGTATGGTTAAACCCATATCCAAACCTTGCAGTCAGCCCAAATATGACATAATATGTTGGCGGATACAACACCCTGTGGTGGTCAAGAATACCTGTAACGAAGCCGTTATGGATTAGTGAATTTCTAAATGACCAAACCACATGAAAAAACACCAAAAATGGTTGTGTGCTTTCGCACGAGTTTGCCCTCCCTAATCCATTTAAGGAATAGGAGAAACAGATTTTGAATCATTTTAAAACAAATAAAACATTACCATTGAAAACAATACAAATTTCATTTTGCCTTTTGGCTCTGATCTTGCTTACAGCGGCATGTACCGAAAATTATTGGGGAGAGCCTGAACGCCGAGACTTTTTATCAGTAGAAGAATATGCAGCAAATCTCATAGATAATATGCTTGAGATTACTGAAGACCTTAAAGAAAAGAATAGTCATATTCTTGAGTCACCTCATCGTTTCACACATGAAATCGAAGCATTAGAAAAGGTCTCCACAGTAGCGGATATGGAAGATCTAATAGAGAATACAGACATAAGACTTGACATAAACTTACTAAAGCGAAACCTATCTGTCATTGATGATATAACAGAAGCACTTGACGAGCAAATATTTACGCCTGAAGCATTGTCTAAACAAATTTCATGGTATTGGCAAAGTATGAATCCGGAGCCATGGTCCTACGAAACCATTCAACTAAGAAGGGACAGAATGGATTGCCTGAAGGAATATGATAAGGAAGTCCTGGAGCTAGAAATTCTTTTCATAGGTTGTTTAGGAACAAGTGCTTTAACAATACTTACGATACCTGTAACTTCTAGAACATGCGCCATAGGTTTTTTGGCAGGCATACTTTTAGAGAATATAAATTTCTACAATTGCGTAAATGAATTTTAAGGCAGAATAAGAAAGGCAGAATCACTGGCTAGAAGACCTGTTCATAATGAGAGAAAAAGAACCGTACCCAAAAAATAGTGTAATCAATGTACAATAAGCGGAACAGTATTGTAAGCACACGCTTAGGGTATCTTAATTAAGGATTTTATTTCTCTGAGTAGGCTTCTAGCTACCTGCACAAATAGGTTGTAGCATCCATTTATTGAAAACCAAATGCTATTATTCTGTTGGTAAACACCAAAGAAACAATAATGGAAACGTACCCCTAAAATAACGGTATTCTGTTAGGTCCTTTTGGACTAATCACAAAATTCTAAAAACAAATACAATGAATAAGATCATATATTTTTTATTCACTTTTATATTATTCAGTAGTTGCTCTCAAGAAAACGACACGCTAAAAATGTCCAATTTAGACAAAATAGCAGCTAGCAAGTGGTATAAGGCCTATGGTGAGCGAATTGCAAAAGACTTGAGTGATTTCACTTCAGGCATTTATGATTTGGATTAAGTATCTACCTATGAATCAGAAAACTATGGCGAGGCTGATGATTTATGCCGTATCAACTTTTCGGATGCGACTGTAAGGGGGCTAGCCATATATATTCGCAACACTTGTGAAGTAACACAAGCATACCGTAAACTAATTCAAGAATTTCCTTCCTATGAGTTGTTGTCCTATAATGAAAGAAAGCAAACCCATAAGCTATATATGGACAAATACAAGGACGGCTCCTCCATTGGATCACCACAGCGAAAGTAATACTTGCGGATGAGCACAAGCAACGGGACAGGATAAATATGAATTTAATTTAACAACAAGATAAAGGACTTGTGGTGCATACCTTAAAATAGCTTTATAATCAAGTCTATATACAAGGTATTGTGTAAGCACTTTTATCTATCTAATAATTAAAAATGAAAAAGATATCAATAACTGTACTTATCGTATTTGCTTCTTTTTTCTGTGTGGTTGGCCAAAGTTGCTATTTAAACTGGCACTGGTGTTACGAAGATGCACAAGCTGAATATGCCAGTGACATCTCCTACTGTAAAGGAAGAGGCATGGGAATTAAATATTTCCAGTGTTTCAATCTCGCAAAAGCTGATTTTAGCGATGCGACGGAGGCATGTTCAGAAAGTTACTATCGCTGTATTATTCAATAAGTACCATACTGTAACTAGATCATTATTATCAATTTAGCCTTTTTTACTGCTGCCTGTAAATCAATTAGATGCGCATAAGTAGCGTATATTAATAAGGCTAAATTGATATTCAGGAATGATTTTAAAATCTCGCCCTTGAAAATTATCAACGATATGAAAAACACCTCTGTTCTCTTTTACCTCCCTGCAATTTGTTTTTGTATTCTTTTCTATGGCGTTATAGGATTTGATGAATATCCATTTTGGGAGAATAATTCTACCTACATAATCATTACTTTAATTACCCTCGCCCTAGTGATAGAGTTGTATATCAAAGCCAAGAAGTTACACGAAAGGAAAGTTTACAAACAATCTATTACTGTGACGATCTATGGAATAACCATTTTCCTCATGTTGCTTTCGGTAATAATATCCTGAAACCAACTTAAAGGAAGCAAACCCTTTGACACATATACCCTATAATCACAGCTTCTATTTATTGCCAATTTTTGTGATGTCCATAAACATCTCTTCTTAACAGATTGGCCTCAAGTACGAGTCACTTACCTGAAAGAGTCGTCCAGAAAAAAGTATTAGCGCAATAATCAAAGCTCAAAAGTTACCGGTTGAAAACTATTTTTTGCGGGCGGCAAATCGCCTGTTTTTATGCCAGGAAGCAGGGTGAATGTCCCCGACAGATTTTTTGGCTTTGCAATACGTGATGTAAAAGTCAGTGATTGTTCTGCCGCCCATATGTCAGGATATGAATGTAAAGGCTCGAATGTTTGAAGGATCCCATTTTGCAAAAACATGATCCCTGGTAACAACGCCATATTACCCCGAGCAGGAACAATGATAAAAGGATAAGGATTTACTAAAGTGATTTGTATAAATATAGAGTCAGGAGTTGACGTTTTAACCTCAAAGGTAAAGTCTACTTTTTGCGAAACTTGAAGGTCTTTTATCTCCTTCATGCGAAAGTCTTTACCCCCTACATTCTTTAATAAACATTCTGAACAGTCCCAATTTCGTTTTCCAGCTAGTGTAATATCCTTTCCATGCAAATCCTCTTCCCATGGCCATAAGTCATATTGATTAGCTCGATAATAAATATCTGTAAACTGGGTGGTTCGTTGTCCCGAGTAAAAATAGTACATAGAGGGATCCCGGTACGAATTAGAGAAAACAACCTTTCCATTATCCACTTCATTTTCCAACGCAAAGACCCACTCTTTTTTGTGAAAATCACGCAACAACTCTCCTACCGGTATAATTAGTAAAACACGAGCAATAATCAGGAACCCAATAGAGACGTAACACATACGTTGGAGCCATCTAGCAAATGCAGCAGACTGCCTGGCATAAGAATAAGTCCAAGCGACTAAAGGAATAGATAAAAGCACCGTCCATTGTGGCTCCACATGTCCTTTAAAGCTCATTAAAAAGAAGAAGACCCAAAATCCAATTAGCAACCAGGAGTACATTACAGCCTCTTCTTTGGGTAATTTACCTTTGCGAACAGCCCAAAGCATCATGGGAAGTACAAAAGGACTGAATATGATCAGTTGATTTATAACATATGTAATGGTATACTTAATCTCATAGGCATCATCTCGTCCAGATAGATGGTATCGAAATGATGGGAAACCATGCGTGTATTGCCAATATAAATGTGGAAGGAATAGCACCACCCCACCCAAAGCGGCCAAGAAAAAACGAGGCATTCTTATCAGCTACCCGAAATGACTTAAACCAATCAGACCTATCCAGACAACACCATGGTATTTACTGTAGAGTAAAGCAGCCATCAAAAAGGCTAATATCAACGTATTCCTCCAGCTAGGATTGTCAACAAACCGCACAAACCATACTAAATACCAAACCGCACAAGCCAACAATGGAACATCCGGTGTAGTTATAAAACCATAAACTTGAAGCATCGGCATGGCTGCCAAGAGTAAAAAAAATAAGCCGGATTCTTTTTTCTCAGAAGGCTTACCCACCAGAACCCACATTCCAGAAAATGTAAGTACCTGGAATAATACCGTCATAAACCGAACCCCAAACTCATTATCAAATAAAGTAGACCCAATAGAGATTAAGAGAGCAACAGCTAGAGGATGATCAAAGTATCCAAATGCTAAATCCTGAGCATAAACCCAATAGTAGGCTTCATCAGGATCCAGATCAGTAAAACCCGCTTGCAGGAAGTTTAGCAAGACTAAGCCAAAAGTAAGCCACCAGAAAACCTGCCCCCCAGTCGAAAAAGGAGATTTAATCAAATTCCAGATATTTTGACTTAACAACGTCTTGCAAGTCAGTATAAGGTAAAATAAATTCGGTTACGCCCAACGCGTAAGGAGCAATCTCATAAGTATTATAGAAAAGGCGTAACCCTTCTTTCTCAAATGAAAAATTATTTGGTGGGCGAAAAGAGTCACCCCAGAAAAAGCCCGTTTCTTCAAGGTCAACTTCAGGACCAATGTCCCGGACATTCCGAAATATTGGCTCCGCCAAACGAATAAAATCCAAAGAGTCAGCCAATATATCTGCCCAGCCAAGTAAATTACCCGTTTCCAAATCGTAATTTAAAAATCGGGTATTCCCATTTGGATGCGCACCACCTGTAAATTGGTAAGACTGAATAGCAATATTTAAGACCTGTGCGTCCTGATAACGCACCTCACCCTTAATATCGATGCTCCAGGGAAGCGTATGTTCGGTTGAAAAAGAAAGGTATTCTTGATAGTCGGCGAAAAACGACGAACATTGCGTTTCCAAATCAGATGCATCCGAATCAACCTCCAATCCAGTCGATTCAATTACAGCTAGTTTCGTTTGTGTGTTTATTTTTTGTACCAAACTATCAACAAAAAAACCAGATTTTAGCATTGGATAATTTGCGGTAAAACGTGCACAACGATTACTATCTAGCTGGCATTCTGACGAACTACGATCAAAGGTATAAGTTACAAAAAGACCATCATTACTTGGTTCTTCTTCAGATTGGGTTGCGGATTGACAGGAGGTAAGCATCCAGCCCATCAGAACAATCCACGATATGTTTATGAAATACTGCATGATAAAGCCTTTCATGATTAGGATATGAACTTATGCAAAAATAACGGAAACCCTTTGTATTTCAACCAATATTTAAATCGTACATATGAAAAGTAACCACAATCCATATGTACAAAGCCCACAAAACGCTTCCGAAACCTTTGGCCTAATTCCCATTATCAACCTATGATTAGACTGTTTGTGGTTTTGGGGCCACTTAGATCATAAAACTGTAAGGGTTTTACAGGATAACTATAGTTCCACCCCCCCCCTTTATGCCCTTTCCTTATCAACGTTTCATCGTAGCTAAAAAGAAAGAGCTAATACCTACGATACCCACTTAACGCCCATCATTCCGATATTATGATCCAATCCAAGTACGAATATTCGTGTTGTTTGGCTACAAACTCATGTTTTCTTGTAGCTTTAAAGAACCAATCATTTCAGAATGTAACAAACCACGGATTATGGCTGATAAAAACAATATAAAAGGATACTGGAAAACCAATATACGCTATCTGGTTGGCTTGCTCATCGCCTGGTTTGTGGTATCCTATGGAGCAGGAATTATTTTTGCACCAACCTTGAATCAATTCAAATTAGGTGGCTTCCCCTTGGGCTTCTGGTTTGCCCAACAAGGAGCAATCTACATTTTTGTGATCCTTATTTTTGTATACGTCTATCTTATGAATCGACTTGATCGTAAGTACGATGTGGACGAAAAATAATCGTAACGAACGTTTTTAAACACTGAAAAAAAACTATCATGGATGTTCAAATCTGGACGTTTATAATTGTAGGTATTACGTTTGCTATTTATATTGGTGTTGCCATATGGGCTCGTGCTGGTTCTACATCTGAGTTCTATGTAGCTGG
>JABSSK010000134.1 GCA_013214265.1 Saprospiraceae bacterium
CAGGAACCATACTAATCGCTTCGGATACCAGTACATAAATCGAATGAAATCAAACATTGGTCAAAGTCTGTGTGCCGCCCTGCTACCTTGAAGCAGCTCGGGCCAAATGCGTCCGCAAAAGTACTTTATTCCTTTTGAAGCACGAAATAATAATCACTTATCTTACACATAATCAAGCCTAAAGGGTATTAGCTGACTTTTTTCAGTATTCCCTTTGACTTATTTCGGTTAAATGACACCGAACCAAACATGTAGGTTGTATTGTAAAAGAAAAGATCAGGCGATTTGCTCGCTTATCTTCCCGAACCTTCTTTCTCGGCTTTGGAAATCAACAATCGCTTGGTAAAGATGATTTTTTCGGAAATCAGGCCAAAAAACTGGAGTGAAGTACAATTCTGCATAAGCTAATTGCCATAACAAGTAATTACTCAGGCGATGCTCACCACTCGTACGAATCATCAATTCGGGATCTGGAAGAGAAGCTGTACTCAAATGATTAGCAACCATTTCCTCATTAATTTCATCAGACGTAATCTCACCTGAAATTGCCTTTTGAATCAATTGCTGTGTAGCTTGTTTGATATCCCACTTACCTGAATAATTTAAAGCCAAGATCAAGGTCATCCGATCGTTGTCCTTTGTAGCATCCATACCCTCCAGCAGCGCTCTATGCGTTTTAGTAGGCAGTAGCTCCAAGTTTCCAATCGCTCTTAGCTTAATTTTATTTTTATTAAGGGTAGCTACTTCTTTATTGAGGGTATCTACCAAAAGGCGCATAAGGGCATCAACTTCCCTTTTGGGTCTTGACCAGTTCTCTGTAGAAAAAGCGTATAAGGTTAAATATTCTATACCTAATTCAGCCGCCGCTTCTGTCACCTCACGCACTGCCTTCACACCATTACGATGACCAAAGACCCTCGGCTTATTATGTTGCTTAGCCCACCGGCCATTACCATCCATAATCATGGCTATGTGCCGAGGCAGCTTTTTAGAATCAATTCGTTCTTTTAAATCCATGATTGTCGCTTCGATAAATCCGTTCGCCCCTTGATGAGTTCCGATTAATCCCAGACCCCATTTCAACTGTGCAGATGAATTACAAAATTAGTAAAAGAAATAGATATTAGTGTCAGATTCAAAAAGGCTTACATCTTTATTCGAGAGATCCACTTAGCCTTTAGGGTTCTTGTTCGTACCTCATAAACTGTAATACCTTAAGGATATACGCAATAACGAATACTTAGTTTTAAAAATGCAATAATTATTGGTCAAATTACATGAATTCATCTTACCAAAACACCTCAATCATGGTAAGGCTTTTTCGAGTCCTCCCAATTCACACCTACGAAAGCGTTGACAGATTAATTCTCCCAACTGCAAAAGTCTATTCATACGTAACCTAAACAAAGACAATTCAAAAAATAGGATTCCAGGCCTTATGATACTTATTATGTAATGGACATTGGGAAATTAAGTATGAAATTATGTTAAGCTTATCATGTGGAAAGTATCCTAAGAGTCAACATATTTACGGACGCTTTTATCTAATTTCAACAATGGCACCAAATTACCATATACCTTTCCAAGATGATCTACCTATTAAAAAAAGCATCTACCTTTTAGAGGGAGTAGCATCCGAGTCATTTTGGTCTAAATTCATTTAAAATGCCTTATTTATTTGTATTTCTTGGAGGTGGATTGGGGAGTGTTGTGCGTTTGGCAATGACGCGGTGGTTGTCGACCCCAGAAACAGGGTTCCCCTGGGCCACTTTCGGGGCTAACGTAATCAGTAGCTTTATCTTGGGCTGGCTAGTCAATCATAAAATTGAAGGGAACATTTCAGTATCCATACAATTTTTCATAATGACTGGTTTCTGCGGTGGTTTTTCCACTTTTTCTACTTTTAGTCATGAAGCATTCACCCTCCTGCAGGCCGGACATATTAAGCTAGCTTTCCTGTATATGGGTGCTAGTATGGCAACCGGACTATTAGCTTTATTCCTAGGGTTACGACTCTCATCATTAGGCACTACATGAAAGCATTGTACAGATACATATTGTAACAAAAGCTTTCATTCCACCAACTAATCGTGCAAAACACAGAGCCACCCTTTAACCTTTCTTTTTATTGCGTAAATCCTGACGTACCAATAAAGCAGTTGCTAAGAAATAAATAGGCCCTACCTTGTCCGTCTCCAGAAGATCATTAATGATTTGAAAAGCATCAATAATAACCAAACACAATAGTACTCCCATAATCCACGACTTGGCGACTGGGTCTGGTGTTTCATGATAGATACGTTGGCCATAAATGAGAGTACCACCAACAAAAGCCAGTAAAAAAACCAGTCCAACAATACCCTGCTCAACGGTAGTCATAAGGTAGTAGGAGTGAATACCTGAGCCTTCAGGGTTATCACTAACATAGGTACGAAAACTCGTCACGGTATACGATTCATAAAAATTGATGAAATTCCCGGGTCCAAATCCAACCAGTGGATTAGCCGAGGTCATATGAAAGCCTGCTACCCAACGATACACACGCTCCATAGTGGAAATGTCCTCCAATTTATACGTTGCTTCAATCAGATTATCAAATTCAAAGTGCGTTATCGTTCGGTCAAAATCAGGTGCATAATCCAAGTATGTCCCATCCTTGATCATGTAACCTACACCCAAAACAGTTGCCACCAGCGCACTTAGTAAAACGTAGCGAACAAGGCGATACTCAAACACCCAATACATGATCAAGGCCCCCACCAAAGCTACATAAGCGGCCCGTGTATACGACAAGTATATTGCTACGATTAACAAAAAGAATGAAGCCGTCAGAATCCGGCGAGGCCAGGTGCCAACGTGGTATGCATATCGCCCAAACTATACCATTGGTATAGTATAGGCTAACATGGCTGCATAATTTACATGGTTGCGCTGATAAGGCTTCAATACAAAATGAATACTCTCGAAAGTAAACCCCTGCAGTCCATGCCTAATCATAGTAGCTAATACAGTGCACATCAAAGGAGTTACAAAAACCCACAAAAGGGTTTTCGTATCTCTATTATCTCTAACCATCAGGAAAGTCAAAAAATAGAAAGGGATTATATACCATAGCTTTGCCATCAGAAATTTTACCGAAACAAAGGTAAGCTCAGATAATATGGTTGATATGAATATCCAACCTAAATGAGCGAATAGCAATAATGTAATCGGATGACTTATGATAGCTGTTCCTTTGGAAGCACCATGCCGACATGTATACAGAAGCGTAATTCCTGTTAGTCCCAACATTAGCGGTTCGGTGGGTAGATCCGTTCCAAAACCATTAGGCAGATAAAACTCAGTTGAAAGTGGTAAAAAAGCTAAAAGCATCCAGTAGATCTTCTTAAAATCTACTACGCTAACATACGCTAACATCAGAAAGGGAGGTACCACTATTAAATAAGAAGAGTATGTAGCCGCAGATCCTAGCAGACTTAAAACAACTACAAGCCCAAAACCCCAAACCAAACGCCGGGTCGATCCCTTAAGATTGATATGTGAACCCCAGTCACGATTCATGAATTACCTTGTTCCAGTCTACCTTTTTGTATGTATCGAAAAGTAAAACACCAAGAATGCTGAAAATAAATGCGAGTGCTCCTGCAGCAATCACCAACAAAGATCTATGTGGTCGAGATTTAATAATTGGAACTCTTGCTTCTTCCAGTAGAATGATTGAGGGGATGTCTGAATCTAAGGTTGATTGTAACTGCTTCGCTCGCTCACGGTCAATTGAAACGGTCACATTCGCATCCAAATATTGTTTCTCTACATTCATAATCACCGCCATTCCGTCACGAAACTGATTCATTTGTTCCATTAAACTACTAACCTGTGTTTCCAAACCTTTCACATTCGCTTGAATGTAAGCAATAGTATCACTAGGAATTCGCGGATCATTATTCAAAGAAGCAAGCTTACTCTTTTCCTTTACCAACTTCGCCTTGGTAATTGAAACTTGAGTTGTTAGCATTTCGGATTGAGCATCAATATTATATATATCAAATTTCTCTCGAAGAGTTGCCAAACTATCACCCAAACGTTTGAGGTTTTCTTCTTTTCTAATAATATTCTCCCGATAAGCGGATAAGGTTCGACTCTGATTGGATTGGATTAGATTTCGTGCTAACGTATTTACTTTTTCCCTCGCCGCATTTGTCATCTGAGCCGCTCTAATTGGGTCCTTATCTTCAATTGATAGGATAATAGCATCGCGTTTATCTTTTTGTAAGCTGTATAAAGAAAGAAGTTCCTTACGTACGCGAATAGGTGCTTTGGGGTGGCTAGGGTTTATTTCGTACACTTCATATAAATCAAAGCTATCCACCAGGTAATCTAATAATTCCGAGGATTCCCCTATGGTAATCAACCTATCAATATCCGACTCCCCTCCGTAGAAAAATGAACGAATCTGGTTACCTTTTCCGTACAATATTTCTGGTTTTACTAAATCAAGACTCGCTGCATAGAATAAGGTTGTACTCCGGTAGTAATCGGGCAAAACCAAAGAAATAACGGCCGTCCCGATACCTGCAATTCCACAAATAATGATAATATACTTTCGGAAACTATAAAGGGTTTGGAAAACACCAAGCAAACTAGGTTTCTGATCCATTTCTTTTAATTATTTCGCAAAAGTAGAAAATTAAAATCCTTTACTCTGCCGAATTTTGGTTTTACAAGAGTAAAACACCACGTTTACCGCTCAATACGGTTTAAGCATCCATTCTATTGCGAATTAACATATCTTTTATGCCCCTCAAATCAATGATCCCCGTTGTCATTGCTCCAAGTACCCCTGAAAGCAGAACGATACCCCCCTTAATTAACCATTGTAATTCCGTGTATGCATTGAGAGACAAACCACTTATGACAACTAAAAAAGCAACTATACTCAGTCGTAAAATCAACCCTCCTTTGAACTGTAAGGAAAGCATTTCGATAGCCAAAAAAAGCTGAGCCACAAAAACAAAAAGCTGAGTAACACAAGTAGCTTGAGCTGCACCTAGAGCTCCATTTTTTGGAATGAGCCACATATTTAGCCCTACATTAATAAATACCGACACTAAAAAGACACCATTCATAGGCATCAATCGACCATTAGCAGTCAAAAGAGTACCATAAATATACGTTCCACACATCCCGATAAAGCTAAACATCAGCCATCCAAGTATATCTCCACTGTACGCATTACCATCCACATACAATGCATTCATGATCGGCGTACGAAAAAAGTATACGGTAACAGCCAATGTGATTGCTCCACTTAGTAGTATACCCGCACTGAAGCTAGCCAATTCTCCAGGATTCTCTCCTTTACTTATTTGCCGAGAAAACATCGGTAATAACAGACTAGCAAATAAAAACCCTATCATATTACTAGCATCCAACAACCGATATGCAGATGCATATCTATCAACCTCAAGCCACCCTTCAGGTAGCATTTGCTCAATCATTACACTATCTATTCGCGTATAGAGTGTCATTAGAAAAACAACCAATGCATAGGGGTAACTCTTCCGAAGAATAACAACTAGAAGTGCTGGATTAAGTCTAATTCGCACGGGTCGAACAAAAGGTCTTAGCAGTATGTAGGCTATAATACAAGCTATTACTAAAGCTATGGTTTGCGCTCCAACAAAAATGTACAGATTTATGAATTTTCTCCCTGAAGGTATAAAAAGCATTACGCCCAAAAGGACAATTAAAACCAATCGGTCTGTAACCGACAAAATGCTATCCGCACGATAGCGCCCCAAACCCGATATATTCGACCTCAGGAACAATAGTAAGGAAGCTAAACATTGATTTAGTACAATCCCTCCTAATAAAACTGGATAAGCCATGAGATAGCCCGTCCACCAACCAATCAAGAAAACGAAAAACGAATAGAGTAAGCCTAAAAAGCCCTTCAAAGTCAAGAAATCACCAAAATACTTTCCCAACATATGACGGTGTTGGGCCACTTGACGATTATTAAATCCCTGCAGGCCAAAATCATTTAGGATTTGAAATAAAAAAGTAAAGCCAAATAAAGTTGCAAAAATACCGTAATCACCAGGAGGCAATGTGTTTTGTATACCCCTATCGATACCAAACAGATAAAACGGTTTTACCAACACATTGATAAAAACAAGAAAAAGAATATTGCGAAGGAATTTTTTTTTCATTCAACCCAGTTCAGGTCGAAGTTAGCAAATTCCAGTTCACCCAGCCCTATTCATAGCGTAAGGATTCGATAGGATCGAGTTGAGCTGCCTTCAGCGCCGGATACAATCCAGAAATTAAACCAACAAAAGTGCAGGTCACAACAGCGATTGTTATCCATAACCATGGGAATACAAAAGAACCACCCATAAAATGGCTAACTAAGTTCCCCACCATAACCCCAAGTAAGATGCCAATGATACCTCCGATAAGAGAAATGACGACGGCCTCCGTCAAAAATTGGATCATAATATTATTTCGAGTAGCACCAATTGCCTTATTAATACCTACTTCACGCGTTCGCTCGGTCACCGATACCAACATAATATTCATCAAACCGATTGCTGCTCCCAAGAGGGTAATCATTCCTATGATGACTGCTGCTAAGCGTAAATAGACTGTATTTTCCTTTATGATATCAATAAGCCCATCTGGTTTGTTCATGGAAAAATCATTATCCTGCGAAGCTTTTAATGATCTAATATTCCGTAATAAGCCAGTCGCAGAGGTGATCGCATTATCAATTTGTGTTCCCTCCGATACGGAAACATTAATTTCGTAATTCGTGCGGGGTGTACCGAAATACCGTTTTGCTGTCTGCAAAGGAATCAAAACTTGTCGATCTTCATTTTGATTGATACTTGCTCCTTTCGATTTAAGTACACCAATAACTTTTAACCTAATGTTTCCTGCGTTAACAATACTCGATAGAGCTTTTTCGGTTTTACCATCAAATAAAATATCAACTACATCCTTTCCAATGATGACAACATTATTACCCCCAAATGTCTCGCGATAAGTAATATTACGACCTGTTTCTAGATCTATACCTTTTGCTAAAAGATAATTTTCATCGATACCCAGCATACGGACGTTCGGATTGGTCTCTTCGCCTCCGGAGGTAAGGGAAGCTCCGCTTGTACAAAATTGTGAAATGGATACCCGAGCGCCTGGAAAATCAAAGCGCTCTTTAAAATCAGTAGATTGACGGAATGTAAAAGGTTCGCCTCGTTTATATGTTCTTCCACCCTTATTCCCTTTAATTGTAGTTCCACGAGGCTCTACATTAAAGGTATTTGCACCTAAGCTTGAAAAGTTATCGTTAAGTGAGAAAATGGCACTGTCAATTGCGGTCAGGATACCAACCAACGCCATGATGCCGAAAGCAATAATCAAAAGCGTAAGCGAAGCTCTTAATAAATTTGAACGAATACTTCTGAGTGCTAGTCTTATATTCTCGGTAAAATTCATAACAAGCGATCCGGTGTTGGTTATCTATATACACGAAATAATCGGGAACGAATTTAATAGGTGCTTGTTAGATCATCGCTTTTGTTCGATCAATATTCAATTTCATTAGACAGATCCTATCTGAAAAAGGCTGATTGAATGGTTTCCAACAAACAAGCATGTATTATAGCTCCACCAGCTATAACCTCTTTTCCAAATAGAAAGTTGTTTTCTCCTTTAAAATCGGTCACGACGCCTCCAGCTTCAAGAACAATAAATGCACCCGCAGCAACGTCCCAAGGGTGTAAACTGTATTCAAAGAAAGCGTTATATCTCCCCGCAGCAACATAAGCCAGATCCACAGCTGCCGACCCACAACGCCTAACACCTCTGGTATCCCTCATTAAGGATTCCAAAACGTCAAGATACCCGGCAATCCTTTTGTAATCATAATATGGAAAGCCCGTAGCAATTAGTGCCTGATCCATAGAGGAAGCAGCAGCAACTCGAATTGGTCTTCCATTACACCAAGCTCCTCCTTGTTCCCAAGCGTAAAATTGTTCATTCTGACCTATCTCATGGACAATTCCCAGGGCTGTGGTCCCCCTGAATTGTAGGGCTACACTAATAGCAAACACCGGAATTCCATGCAGGAAATTAGTCGTACCATCTAGCGGGTCAATAATCCATCTCCATTCCCCTTTTTGTTGCTCAACTGTTCCTTCTTCCGTTAAGAAGGTACTCCCAGGTATTATATTCCTGAGCCCCTCAACCAAACGTATTTCTGCTTGCTTATCAACGAAGCTGACCAAACTATTCTTACTCTTTTCCTCTATCTGGGCCATTGACACCTGATTGACTTGGCTACTTATAAACCCCGCTACCCGATTCACTAGATCGCGAACACTAGGTATGATATCCGTTAAATCAAGCATAAATTCAGTCTTCAATTTTTTGATAAATACCTGCTAAATGACGCCCAGCCTCCTTATAATCCAACCCATAGCCTATAACAAAATCATTTGGAATGGTAAACCCAACATAATCGGGCTCCAGACTAAACTCTTGCGCATCAGGCTTGTGCAAAAAGGTGGCTATTTTCAACTCGTTAGGAGCCATAGACTCCAACTGAGCTGTGAACTTAGCCAAGGTACGTCCAGTATCTATAATATCTTCTATTATTATGACAACACGATCTTTAATATCCACATGGAGAGGAATCCGCTCTACTACCTTTTTACTTGAGGAAATACCCTCGTAGGAAGAAAGCTGGACAAAGGAAACTTCTTGATCAATTGGGCAAGCTCGAAGTAAATCCGCGGCAAATATGTAAGCACCCTTCAGAATCACAACGAAAAGAGGGTTCTTTCCCGCAAAATCCCGAGTTATTTGTACACCCATCTCTTGTACCCGAGTTGCAATTTGTGCCGCATCAATAATCAGCCGAAATGTAAGATCATGAGCTTGAACGATTGTATGCATATTCCCAAGGGTTCTTTAATTTCCGTATTTGTCAAATAAGTAAACCAAACTGGCCATGGCGGCAGCACCTAATTGTAATTCTCGAGCATTCACAACCTCTAAAATATCTGTTGCCGCATGATGAAAATCAAAGTACCGCTGTGTATCCGGAGCAAAACCTATTAATAAGCCTTTTTGGGCTTTAAGCCGAGAAATATCAGCACCAGAACCACCCTTTTCCAAATTCAATCCATATGGCTCTAAAAGAGGTAACCACTTGAGGACCTTTTTAAATTTATAATTAAAAACAGACTCATCCGCATCGAATGTAAAACCGCGAGGTGTGAATCCCCCTCGGTCAGATTCAATAGCAGCTAGGTGAAATTCATTCGCCGAAAAGGATGCATCTCGATATGCAATTGCCCCAGCTTGCCCGTTTTCTTCATTCATGAATAACACACAACGTAAGGTCCGTTTGGGCTCGTAACCTGTCTTTCTAAGGATGTTTAGCACATCAATGGCCTGTACACACCCTGCACCATCATCATGTGCTCCTTCGCCAACATCCCAGCTATCTAGATGCCCACCTACTAGAATAATATCATCAGGATGAGTACTCCCCTTTATTTCCCCAATGACATTAAAAGACTTTTTGGGTGCAAGCATCCGACTGGTATTCCTTATATATACCAGAATGTCCTCGGTTACTAACAATTCACTTAAAAGGTCAGCATCCGCCGTACTTAACGCCAAAGCTGGAATCGGATTCACACCTTCTTGATAAACAGTTACCCCAGTGTGGGGAGCGTAGTCCTTACGTGTAGTTACCGAACGAACCAGAACAGCTTGTGCACCAAATTCAGAAGCACGAGAAGCACCAAAAACCCGCTGATCAACGGCACCTCCATAAGCATTAAATGTATTAATTTGAGTAGGATCCATTGCCCGATTAAAGAACACAATCTTTCCATTAATATGATTAAAACCTTTTTCTTCTAACTCATCAAGCGATCTTAACTCAATTACTTCTGCGGTAATACCTTCCTTTCCTGTACCTACACTATTTCCCAGTGCCAGTACCTGTAAATCAACTGTTCCCATGCGACTTGAACTCACGATACGTCCTACTTCAGGTGCTCCCCGTTCCCAATGAGGAACCATACAAGGCTGCAAGTAAACGGTATCAACACCTAATGTATCCAAGACTTGCTTCACATATTCAATAGCAGAAGCAGCTTGCGGACTTCCAGATAAACGTGCGCCAATGGTTTGAGTTAAATACGTTAACCAATCGTAGGCATTACCCTCAGTAAGTGCCTTATCATAAATATCACGAATGAAAAATGCATCCTTATCGTCTTGAGCGAAAGCTTCTACCAAGGGAAACATGAGGCATATCCCTATTAATAATTTTTTCATATATATTTCAACGGTAGATCCTTTACTAAGATAATGCAAGGACACTGTATTGGAAAATCCCCCTATCAAGAACCAACAACATTACAGTTCTTTTTCCAAGTTCTACCTCAAGAATAACACCTTTTAATGGACAGACAAAACGTACTTTTTACACCAACTACGACATGATTAACAACTACTTTAGTCTATTATTACACACAACTCCGTTAATGCACTATTTACGACGTCTAAGGTAACTTTTTTTTTGCCCACAGGTAATTGTATTTTTTACAATAAGGGGCTATATTTGTACAACAAGACGAAATACATCGTTTTGAAGATAATTTGGTTTTATTTGGTTAGGGCTGAGGTAGTGCTGTGGTAGCGCTACCTCTTTTTTTTTAAAAACCACTGAGAGTTTGATCACATACAATCTTTTTTGTATTTTTATATCGAACAGGTTATAATACCCTTCACATTTCGAACTAACAATACGTGGTCCCTCCCATTGAAAGCGCACCTGCTTTCATGTTCCTTTTTTATTCGTTAAGATCCCATACACTTAAAAAAAAGAATAGCATACCATTTATATGGTACTAGTTATTCGTTTTCGACACTATGAAACACTTGTTTGTTACATGCTGTTCTGCACGCTTGTGTATGGACAGCATTTTTTATGGTATCAAAGTGACCTCAACACGAACTATGTTCTCAGTCATGAACTTTAGCTGCTGGGTCTGATCTATAGAAAATCTTACCCCTACCTCATAAACAAGCTCCTGTGTTGCAGCAAGAATGATATTCTTTGTCTCATTAACAATACGAATAACAGATGGTATCTGATTCTTATACTCAACCACCACAAGACGTGTTTGTAGCTTATCATCTAAGGCTACGTAGCGGGTTTGTTGAATATGTTGGTCTGCGCCAAGGGTGGTATCTGCTTGATAACTGTCTCTCCATGACACCTTATTTATTTCTGAATTTAGGAATAGCGATAATTCATTTGAAAAATCAAGACTATCTGTTAAAAATTCCTCTTTAACTCCATTTAAATCTAGTGTTTTCCTGACTTGTGGCTGCTTTTTATTCAAAGCAGCAATTTCTTCGTCAAAGAACGCTCTAACGTCAAAGAACAATGGCTGACGATCCATTTCGTCGATAGCAGAGTCTGCCGAAGTGCAGCTCATCATCAGAAAGAGCAGAAAACTACATAAAAAGAATATGTTGTGCATATTTTAGGACTTGATCAATAAATCACCATTCATTTCAGCAGGAACATGTAATCCCATTCGGTGTAAAATGGTAGGTGCAATATCGCCTAATTTACCATCGGCAACTACCCATGGTGTTTCATCGGTAGTAACAAAAATCAGAGGTACCGGGTTTTTGGTGTGTGCTGTATTTGGTGTTCCATTCTCATTA
>JABSSK010000135.1 GCA_013214265.1 Saprospiraceae bacterium
TTTTGGAAAATAACAACCGACTATGATCGATCAAATTATTCCTATTCATGCATTACCGGAAAGCGCACGGGTATGGGCTGATCCTTCTGTAGGTAATGGCTCCGTTCCTAATGGACTTACTGTTGCTGATTACTGGTGGCGTGTAACAGAAGATGACGATGCTTGGGGCAATAATGATAACGATCAAGGTAATGATGCTGCAGATGATGACGATACGCGTTACGGTAGCTTTGGTTACTGGCAGTATACGCAGCACATTGTTGTATACGATGATGTTGATCCTGAATTGACGGTTACCGGTGAAGATTCTTTCTGCTCCATCAGTAATGTTGATTGCTCAGGTGATGTTGAGTTTGCTATTTCAGCGACTGATGCATGTACAGACGATACAGATGATGTAACCATTACGGTTGGATTGGATGTAGGTAACACGGGTGCAGTTGATGCGGATGCTACAGCTAACTTAGTTGGTGGTGTATTCTCTGCTCGTTACCCACAAGGTACCCACCGTTTGGTGATTACTGCTAATGACGGTTGTGGTAACTTCACAACAACGGAGAAAGTATTTAGTGTGGTTGACTGTAAAGCTCCGGCACCAATCGTTATTGATGCGATCAGTGTAGAGTTGATGCCAAGCGAAGAAGATAGCACGGGTGCAGCTGCAGTAGTATGGGCGTCTGATTTTATTGCTTCGACGATTTATGATTGCAATGGACAGGATAACACGGACACGGATAATAATGGTAACCCGGCCATTTCGGTGTACTCGATCAATCGAGTTGGTGAAATACCTGATGCAAGTCAGACGTCCTTGTATGTGAATTGTACGGAAGCGGTACAGACGCTCCAGATTGAGATTCATGCTTGGGATGCAGTGGGTAACCACGACTATGCGACTACCTTTTTGTTGGTACAGGATAACATGGGGGTATGTACACCACAAGGATCAGGTGGTGTTGCTGGTGCTATTGCTACGGAATCAAGTGCTTCTGTAGAAGGCGTTGAAGTACAACTATCTGGTGCACGCAGCATGATGTACATGACAGATGCTAATGGTAGCTTTGACTTTGCTGGTCTGCAGATGGGTCATGACTACACGGTTACACCACAGTTGGATCGTCACGCATTGAATGGCGTATCTACCTTTGATTTGGTATTGATCAGCAAGCACATCTTGGGTGTGGATGCTTTAGATAGCCCATACAAAGTGATTGCTGCGGATGTAAACAACAGCAAGTCTGTAAGTACGCTGGACCTGATCCATTTGCGTAAGCTGATCCTGAACATCGACACGGAGTTCAGCAACAATACCAGCTGGCGTTTTGTGGATGCTTCTTACAACTTCAACAACCCAGCTAATCCGTTGGCTGAGTCTTTTGCAGAAGTGAAGAACATCAACAACCTGGACGGAGAAGAAGAAGTTGACTTCGTTGCCATCAAAGTAGGTGATGTAAACGGAAGTGCTAATGTAGCTGAGGTTCGTTCTTTGGCTGGCACGTTCCACTTGAACGTTGCGGAGCAGGCACTGAAAGCGGGTAATGAGTACACCATCGATATCGATGCAGCTGACCTGAACGCTGTTCAGGGTTACCAGTTCACTATGAACGTAGTGAATGCAGAGATTGTAGATGTTGTTGCTGGTATTGCTAGTGAAGAAAACTTCGGTGTATTTGCTAAAGAAGGCGTGATTACGACTTCTTGGAATGGTGAAGCTACGGCTGGTACTTTGTTCAGCGTTGTTGTTCGCGCTACTGCGGATGTTAACGTAAGCGAGGTATTAAGTGTAGGTTCTCGTTACACGGCGGCAGAAGCGTACAATACAGCTGATGAGGTGATGGGTGTTGCCCTGAACATCAACGGTACGGAAGCTACAGCAGCTAATGCGTTGTTCCAGAACAACCCGAACCCATTCCAGGGTGAGACAGTGATCGGATTCAACCTGATCGATGCTTCTGAAGCAACCATTACGCTACAGGATGTAACGGGTCGTATCCTGAAAGTAGTTGAAGGAGACTTCAACGCTGGTTACAACCAAGTACGTCTGACGGCTACGGATCTGCCATCAACTGGTGTGTTCTACTACACATTAGAGGCAGGTGAGTTCACCGCTACGAAGAAGATGATCGTTGTAGAATAATCAATGATTATGGACTTCCCTCTTGAGGGAAGATAAAACTGGAGGCATCCTACAAAAGTGGGATGCCTCTTTTTTATTGCCCTTGAAGGATGTAGTCTTGGTTCCTTACAACCAAAAAGAAATATTCATAACCACAGAGGAAACACATAACCTACTTTCATTTTAAAAGTACAACACATCCATATTATAGAGCTTACCTTAAAATGGCACAGATTTTGGTACTAGAGGAAGAGAGAACCTCTATTAGCACAAAATCTGGAACAATGAAAAAGCAACTTCTCCAGCTTACCTCAAAAATATTAGTAGCATTTGCTCTTTTAATATTGGCAACTAGCTGCAATCAACCGGTCAATACTTCTGCGTCCTCCATAGTAGAAGCTGGTTATACTGTTGCATTGGAGGCATCCCCCCACCTTCAGGCAATAACAGGTGCGAAATGGTCATTCAGCATAAACCAAGAAAGCGTACGAATTACAGAATCCCGTGATGAAACGGTATACCAAAACGCAATAGGCACATCTGACCTTCGTATTTATCAGAAAAAAGGGCTAACCGCTTATGATTTGATTTTACCTGCAGGAGCTGATCCAACAAATGTTTACTTCCCTTTAGAAAAACATCAAAAAGCTTACGTCAATAATATTGGCGAGCTTATTGTTTCTGATCAAGGTGGCTATTGGAAGCATTCTCCTCCTGTTGCCTATCAGGATCTACCAGATGGAAGAAGAGCCGTAACTTGTCAATTTAACGTAACTAATGGTCAAATACAGTTTGATTTAGGTCAGTATGATCCTGCTTATGAATTAATCATTGATCCAACAATTGCTTTTTTATTAGCACCGTGCGGCGGTAATGCAGATGAATTAGGTGGCCGTATATATCATGATTTAAATAATGACGGTGCATATGATCCCATGCTAGAACCCGGCATAGAAAACGCAACGGTTCGACTATACGCTTGTACCTCCGAAACTCCTATTTCTACTACAAATACAGATGTTAATGGTGAATACACCTTCACTGGACTCACTCCAAGTAATCGTTACCGTTTAGAGTTTGATGCACCGCCTAATAGCAGCTATCTCCCTGCATTTGCTGGAACAAACAACAGGAGTATAGTACAATATGCTTTACCCGGTGCATGTGATGTCTTAGTGGGATTCCTAACCACAGAAGAATTCTGTGATGAATCAGAATTACGTCTCATTCTTCCTTGCTACGAAAATGGGAGTGGTTCGGGTAATAATAATGCGGTAATGGTATCTTTTGGATACGACTTAAGCGGTGTAACAACATCTCCTGAGATCAATTTTACTGCAGCAGAATTAGGATCAATTTATGGAACTGCTTTTTTCCCAGACCGATCACTGGTTTTTACAAGTGCTTTTCTAAAACGACATAGTGGCTTAGGACCAAGAGGATTAGATGGCGTTTATGCTCTCGATTACTCTAGTTCTACACCTAGCCTGGTAGGTGGTTTTAATCTACAAGGTATAACACCCGCTAACGGGGGTAGTCCCATTGACTTGGGAAACATTACTCGCAATCACATATCAGGATCCATAACCGGGCCTTATGATCTATCTAGTGATCGAACAGAATCATCTATTGACCTGGATGCATTCGCAAAAATAGGTATGGCAGGATTTGGTGATATAGATACGGAGGAAAGTGGTAAGTATCTATGGATGACCAATCTTCATCAACGTGCTTTACTAAAAATCGCAGTTGATTCATTAATGGTGGTTGGTAATTCCTCGAACCTACCTTCCTCAGGCGCCATTGAACAGTTCCCATTGGATGGAGCTCCAGGTGTACCCTCTTGTGTGAATGGGGTTTTGCGACCCTTTGCGCTAGAATTTAAAGGAAATTTAGGTTATGTGGGTTGTATCTGCGACGCCTCCGCATCCAGTAGTACAATCCGTCCGCCTGAAATGACGGGCCATATCTTAACTTTTGATACAACCGGAGCTACCACATTCAATGAAATTCTAAACTTCTCTTTTGATTATCCCAGAGAGGCAGCTTACTTTAATCGTGGAGATAGCTTAGGAGGAGAGTGGCATAAATGGATTGACACCTTCTCGATGGTGACCAATACCATATCAGGCCTCAATTTCGTATCGGCACCTCAACCCATCATTTCTGATATTGAAGTTCTCGATAACGGTGATCTGGTGATGGCTGTAATGGACCGATTTGCACATCAGTCTGGAACACAAAATCTAACTGCACTTACCAATTCCGATTCACTTGTTTCAGGTATAGCAGCTGGTGATATTCTGTATGCCGAATTGGATAATGGTGGAAGTTATATCCTTGAGCATTCTACAGAAAATGATCCTGGATTACCTCCTGGTGTACCCTCACCCTATCCTGGTTTCAGTGACACAGATGGTGTTACAGGAATGGGAGAATTTTTCTGGGGTGACTATTTTGTCATTGAAACCCCCACTGCGGATGAAGGACATTATGAAACAGCGACTGGTGGATTAGCATACCTTAGTGGATCTAATGAAATTGCAGCAACAGTTTTTGACCCTGTATCTTTCTTTAGTCAAGGAATACGCTATTTTAACTTGACCACCGGCGGGTACACCCGAAACTACCGTATTCTTGAAACCGACTTTAATGACCCCTCCGGAGGTGGAAAAGGCTCTTCCTTAGGTGACCCCGAACTTATCTGTGGCGTACCTCCTATCCAGCTTGGAAATTACGTATGGATTGATGAAGATGAGGACGGAATACAGGACCCTTGTGAACCTCCTATTGAAGGTCTACCCGTGTATTTATATGATATGGATGGTACTCAATTAGCTACTACTTCTACACAAGAAGATGGGACCTATTATTTTACTGAACCCGGCACCAATGGTGAAGTGTGGCTCAGTGCAGAAGGTGTACAGCGCAACACCATGTATTACATTGGATTTGGAGACTCTACTGTTCTGGTATTGAACGACTCTTTATACGGTATAACGAATCATAATTTAGGTAGTGGAGTGAACCCTGACCAAAATGATTCTGACCCTTCTCTTCAACCTGGTCTTTCCGGCGAATTGGCAAAACGCCCAGTGGTAAAAATAACTACAAACCAACAGGGCGGAGCGAATCATAGTATCGATGCTGGCTTTATTAATCAAGGAGAAACTAGTGATATTCCTTGTGTTCCACTAAGTTGTCCCGGACAACTCAACCTGATTGTTGATTTTGATTGCCGGTTCATACTGACGCCCGACCTACTACTGAACCGACTGGATGTATCACCAGATGAATACGAGATTCGAATTCTAAATAGCTCAGGCCACTTGGTAGTAACCGATACGATTACCAGTGAACACGTTGGAAAAACCATAACATTTATGATTTATCGCCTTGGGTGCGAGACATATCCATGTTATGGAAAACTTTTAATTGAAGATAAAACAGGGCCCCAGATTATTGATAATTACTATGAAATAGACACACTCGAATGTGGCTTGGAATCTTTTATTATGAATAACCCAGAAACTATTGATTCTGACAGTCCATATTACATTGGTGAGGTGTCTTTTGAGGACAATTGTGCACCCGATTGTGAAACGACAGCATTATTCAGCGATTCGTATGAGCGTTTCCCATGTGATAGCTTGCCCCTTACCGGCAAACTCACTAGAAGATGGATCGCATCAGATTGTAATGATTTAGAAACTACGGCTGAACAGAATTTTTACTTTATACGTCCTGATTTATCCGGTCTTATTAAAGGAGATGATCAGACTATAATGACTTGTACCCCAGAACTAGAGGATGTTCCTGAATTAGCAGGACCTTATTGGCTAAATGTTTTTGGAGATACACTATTACTTTCTGATATCGATTGCGGTGGTTATGCCTTGCAAGTTGAGGACCTTACTATTCCAGTTTGTGGAGATAATGGTTCATTCAAACAACATCAGTTTTATCGCGTTTTTGACTGGTGTGCTAATACGTCAATTTCCGTTGACACCATTACCATACGTGTAGGTGATTTTTCTGCTCCGGAATTTACAGGAAATGCATTTGCTTTGTCTAGTAATATACCAACCATTATGCAACTCCAGGGAGTTGTAGATAGGGACAGTCTGATCACCCTACAAAATCAGTCTAAAATACCAGTTCTCTCAACTGGACCTTCGGACTGTACTGCTGCTTTTTCATCCCTTTCTACTACCCTCCAACAGCAATTTGGATTTGGAGTTACAGATTGTGGTTCCGTTGACCTTAATGTTTCTATACTCAGCTTTGGTACTCCATTGATAGGTGGTTTTCCAACAACCGATTCCATATGGTATGAAAAACCAGTACAACGATTCAATAATCTAATTGCTGGTATAGGCATCGGAGTTCATGCCCTAGTCATTGAAGCCAAGGATGAATGTTATCAAAATGGAAGAGGCATATTATTTTTTCAGGTCAAGGACCAAATTTCTCCGGTCATGAAATGCGATGATGAAGTACATGTAACCTTGACCAATGGCGCTAGTATTGCCACTGGTGGATATGCCCGTGTATATCCACGTAGTCTAGAGGAAGGCTCTTGGGATAATTGCGGATTAAGCACTTTGGAAGTTCGACGGGCTATTCCTCAAGACTGTACAGATGAATTCATTGCTCAAGGCTATGATCTGGATCAGAACGGCCAATTGGATGAAGCCGATGGCATAACAATCGAGAATGGTATAACCTTCACCCCTTGGGAGGAGTATGCTGAATTCTTTTGTTGCGACTTAGCTGCGCCAGTAAAGGTTCAGATCCGTGGTACGGATGAAGCTAGTGACCCACTTACTGGAATGACCATGTCCAATAGTAGTATATGCTGGCTTGATGTAATCATTGAAGATAAAGTGGATCCTCGTATTTTGGCTCCAACCTCAGTAACCATTGATTGCAACGATGACCGTTTGTCCAATCTGGAAGACTTTGGTCCAGCACAATTAGAAGTTGATTATTGTGGCAATATGGTCATTCAAGAATTAGCTGCAACCTATGATTTAGATCAATGTGGATTCGGATCTATTACCCGCAGATTTCAAGCTATCAAAAACTTGGGTACGCCTAATGAAGTGTCATCCCCTATTGTTACCCAAACGATTACCCTGGTTGAAAGGAACGACTATTCAATATGTTTCCCAGAAGATGTTAGTGTAACATGTGGCAATGATCCGACAATTCCAGGAATAACATTCTCTGAAAATGCTTGTGATTTAATGGCCGTATCGATTGAGGATAACCGCTTTACCGCTACCCAAGATCCAGACGCCTGTTACAAAGTTTATCGTACCTATAAAATTATTAATTGGTGTGAGTATAATGGTGAAGCACAACCTACCCTCGTCAACAGGGATTGGGATGGTTTCAATGGCACTAATCCAGGAAACTGTGCAAACCCTATACCTGATGGAGATAATGACCCTGGAGATGAAGGCATATGCGTTATCGTTCGTAAGAATTTTGGTGACCTATTACCAGATACGGTTTATTATGATCGCGATACAGACCCATTCAACAATATACCTGACGATGGAAGTACACCAGAAGTAGAAGGCCATTGGTGGAAAGTAATTTCAGGATCGTTCGACCCTAATCAAGAAGCCTATTATGAAGGTAACTGCTCAAGTTGGTCCTATGATGAAAATCAATTCGATTCTGATATCAGTGGTAATGTGCAGGGTGATGACTCTGATATCCGATATGGTTCTTTTGGCTACTGGGTATACACACAACATATTGTTGTTTATGACCAAACGGAACCTGATGTTACCATCGCTGGGGCCGACACCTTCTGTACTACTGGAAGTATAGACTGCTCTGGAAATATAGCGTATACATTATCGGTGAATGATAATTGCACGGGCCTAGAAGATTTCACCGTGACTGTACTGCTTGATTTAGGCAATACGGGTGTATTTGAACAAAACATAACTCCTGCTTTGGATGGTAATGATCTAAGCGGACGCTTCCAGATTGGAACACACCGACTACAATTTCGAGTTAATGATGGGTGTGGTAATGTGGAAGTAATCGAAAAAGTCTTTGTAGTCGAAGATTGCAAGGCACCCGCCCCGATCTGCTTGTCTGGAATCTCTGTTTCCCTAATGCCAACTCAGGACTCTCGGAAAGGTGCATTACCTATATTTGCAAATGAATTAATTGCTTCTGACATTTATGATTGTACCGGACAGGGAGAACCTAACGCACAGGGGTTAAACCTAGTTACTGAATATTATTTGGTTCGAGATTTAACACCTGATGTATCAGACTTTGACCCTAGCCGACCTGAGGATCATATCATTGTTACTTGTGACGATTTAAGCAGTATGGTTTCGGTAGAGCTTCATGCCTTTGATACCGCAGGAAATCATGACTATTGCCTTGCTTTAATCTCTGTTGCCGACAACCAGAATGTATGTTCTGAGCCTAGTACAGCCGGGGCAATTAGTGGCGGTATCGCCACGCCACAACAAGAACTTGTTGAAGGTGTTGACGTACTGTTATCTGGTAGTCTCTCAATGCTTTACCAAACAGATCAAGATGGTGGTTTCCATTTCCCAGGCCTTACGTATGGTCATGATTTCACGGTTATCCCCAAAATGGATGAAAACCATATGAACGGCGTAAGTACCTTCGACTTGGTTCTGATCCAAAAACATATTTTAGGTCGTGATTTACTAAGTACCCCTTATAAAATCATTGCCGCTGACATCAATCGGAGTGGTACAGTAACCACGCTCGACCTAATTCAGCTGCGTAAGATGATTTTAAATATCAACCAAACTTTTCCATCTAACACCAGTTGGCGATTTGTGGATGCTGACTACAGATTTCCCGATCCGACTAATCCTTGGCTAGAGCCTTTCCCAGAAATTAAAAATATCAATAACCTGGAAGGAGAAGAAGTAACGGATTTTATTGCTATAAAAATTGGAGACTTAAATGGCAATGTACAGCCAAATTCAGCTGCTCCTACTGAGGCGCGATCAACAGAAGCGCCCTATGAAGTGGTCCTGGATTTTGAAGCGGAAGGACCTAATGGTTATCCAAGAGTAGCTGTACGGGTTGCGGACCAACGCATCGTGCCTGGATTTCAGTTTACACTGGATATTCCCAGTCAACAGATACGTGACATTATCCCTAGTCGCCTAAAGGTTGCTGAAATGGCATGGTTTGATGCAGACGATCAACTTACCGTTTCTCATGCTTTAACGGATGCGATCTCCCTCCATGATGAAGTACTATTCTATCTGGAATTAACAGGAGGTACTACAAAATCTGTACTAGACCGTATTCGATTAAGTGGCGAACTTACAACGGCCGAAGCCTACACGGAAGCGGGAGTTATCCTTCCCATTGTTATTCTACAGGAAGGTAACCTTCAGGAGTTACAGCCTACACTTTTGCATAATGTCCCAAATCCGTTTACATCACAAACCATAATCCCGTTTATTTTGGCCAGAAATACCTCTTTCCAAGTCGATGTATTTGATGGGCAAGGCCAACTGATTAAACGCATTCGTGGAGAAGGCCACCGAGGAAGGAATGAAGTAGTGCTTAAGCAAATGGAGTTTCCTGCACCAGGGCTATACTTTTACCGATTACAAACAGATGGTTTTGAAACCAGTCGTAGTATGATATACCAGAACTAAAAGAACTGAGTGCTAATAGGGTAGATTGGGCTGTTCGGTAATAACCGAATGGCCTTTTCACATTTCAACTTCCTGATCGTCAAAGATCATTCCATTAACACATCGAATAATTCTCCCCGGAAAATGTTCTAACATTCGATAATCATGGGTAGCTAGCAAAACCGTTACCTTTTGCTCATTAACAAGCCTTCGCAGCAACAATAAAATATCATCTGATGTTTCTGGATCCAAATTACCCGTTGGTTCATCAGCAATAATCAATTGAGGGTTATTTAAAAGTGCTCTTCCGATAGCAACGCGTTGTTGTTCACCACCAGATAATTGATGAGGCATTACATCCCGTTTCGATGCTAAATCCACAGATTCCAATACATTCATAATACGAAGATCTATGGCTTTCTTTTCCTTCCACTGTGTTGCTTTGAGGACAAACTTTAGGTTTTCAAATATCGATCGATCAGGTAATAAATTAAATTCTTGAAATACTATGCCCAATTTCCGCCGTAAATGTGGAATAGACTTCCGATTCAAATCGTCTAGTGAAAAACCGGCTACTGTTCCTTTTCCTGATGTAATTGGTACTGCACCATATAAAGCCTTGAGTAGGCTGGATTTTCCACTACCGGTTTTCCCAACCAGATATATAAACTCTCCTTCCCTAATCTCCATATTGACAGAAGAGAGCACTTGCTGATCACCCTGATCAATAGCGACGTTGATTAACTGTACGATTAAAGGATTCATAGTGATTTCATTTACCCTGAAGGTGCTGTTTTATCCAAAAATAGGAATCATTTGTAAGACCTTAGTATTTTTGACCTAACCACATACCTCCAATTATATGAAATGTATTGTTTGCATAGGTTTATTTTCCTTTTTAAGCATGACTTTAACTGCACAAATACCCACTACACTAACGGTTCGTGCCAAAGCTAAAGATGCCAAATTTATTGGTTCATCCATTGGTGGTGCTTTCATAAAGGTTACTGATGCACTAACTGGTGAAGTACTTGCCAAAGGATATACCAAAGGAACCACAGGAAACACCACCACCATTATGAGCCTAGAGCTTTATATGTATGAGCATAAATCTGATATCTACACAGCGAGCTTTCAAACACAAATACCTTTGAGTGAGCCTACACTTATTACCATCGAGGCTACAGCTCCTGCTCGTCATCGTGAAGCAGCCATAAAAGCCTCAACACAAATTTGGATGATCCCAGGCAGAAATATTCTAAGTGATGGGATCATCATTGAAATTCCTGGCTTTATAGTTGATATCCTGAAGCCAAATACCCATCAATTTATACCAAAAGATTCGCTGGACATGGGCTTATTAACGATCAAGGCAAATATGGTAATGATGTGTGGATGTACCATTTCAGATGGTGGCACTTGGAATGCAAGAGAAATGGAAGTTACTGCCATTATTAAAAAGGATGGAACAGCTTTCCGATCTTTACCTATGGCCAATGGGAATACCCCCAATATATTTGAAGGCTCATTCCTGGTCGAAGAAGCCGGGCAATATCAAATTACGGTATATGGATTTGATCCACGCACTTACAATGCTGGCGTTGACGTTGTGAATATAATTATTAAATGATTACACCTGCCCCACTCCGACTAGCGATAGCTCAGGTAGCTCCAATTTTTAATCAAAGAAAAGCAAGCTTGAAAAAATTAGCTTCGGTTGCGCACGAAGCGGTGGCGGCAGGCGCGCAAGTAGTGATCTTTGGAGAAACGTGGTTGACTGGTTACCCTGCCTGGATTGACCATGTACCCAGTATTGCTTTATGGGGAAACACCGATATCCAAGAAGTGTACGCAGACATGTTGTCACAAGCCTGGTGGAAAGACAGCCCCGCCGATCATTTTCTGCAACAGCTTACCAAAGATTTAGGGATATTTCTGTTTTTAGGTGTAAACGAACGAACCGGAA
>JABSSK010000136.1 GCA_013214265.1 Saprospiraceae bacterium
CTTTTTCCATCATAATAGTTCAAACCACCTCTTTCTGTTCCGAACCAGAGGTTTCCGCGTCGGTCTTTGTGGATGGATGATACATGATCATGGCTAAGCCCTTCTTGGGTTGTAAAGTGTGTAAAGCTTTTTCCGTCATAACGGTTCACACCACCACCAATAGTTCCGAACCAGAGGTTTCCGTTTTGATCTTCGCACATTGCTCTGATGTGGTTATGGCTTAATCCTTCGTTGGTTGTAAAGTGGGTAAAGCTTTCTCCATCATAACGGCTTACGCCACCACCCCAGGTAGCAAACCATAGGTCCCCATTTTTATCCTCTAGGATGGACATAACCGTATTACTGGATAATCCTTCTTTGGTGGTAAAATGGGTAAAGGTTGCGCCGTCATAGCGACTTACACCTTCGTTTGACGTGCCAAACCAGAGGTTTCCGTTTTGATCTTCTAATATGGATAGTACCTCAGAAGAAGGCATACCTTGGTCCACATCTAAGTATTGCATATTCTTAATGGCAGCTTCTTTAAAACGAGGCAGTAATGCGCTGGTTGGTGCAGGTTGTATTGTTTTTACTTTTTTACCATTGGCGGGTATGGGGAAACCTGTTTTGACGGTATCGCCAGTATTTGTGATTAGGTAGTGGAGGGTACTTTCATTAGGTAATTCATCAATAAAGATCGTTGTGAGTGCGTCGTGGTTAATGGGTATTACATTTAGGTTATCTGGAATTGTGTGAACGTAGGGGCGTGCATTTATGGTACGGGTGGGATTGCGCAGCGGAACTACCTTAGGTTGGGTTATACTATCTGGGTGAATGGTGGTACCTATGGCTGGCGTGCTTACTCCGGTTTTTATAATTTCTCCATGCGTGTTGAGCAATGGTTTGATACTATCTCCGGTTACAGGGTTTATGGTATAGCCTTCTGTTACATTCACTTCAACCGTTTGGGGTTGGGTATGTAGGCTCCCGGAAGGGCGGTCAGCAGCGTTGTGGTTGGTACAGGCTGTTAGTACCATTACAGATACCAGATGTTTCAGTTTGGTTTTCAAAATTAGATATTATGTCATAGTATGATGTATCATTGATGTACTCGCATTAGCTTGAGGCTAATTCAATTTTTTTGGGAAGCGGTATCTACTTTTAGCTATGTAGCAGTTTAGCAGTTTTTTATAAATGGGTTGTTTGCCTGATTGCGGGTCTTTTTATTCTAATCTCAGGAATTGGCGTGCATTATTATAGAATATATCCTCATTCTGTCCATAAGTTAGGAAATCAGCTTCATTTATAATAGAAATAGATTCTGCTATTTATCCAGACTAGATAAGGGTATCAGATTAAAATAGGATACGGTTACCAAATTATGCAGTAACAAATTTTTTTAGATGATATTCATAAAAGTATTCTTTGGGGTAGCATCATTTGAATGTCGGTGAGATTAATGTTGAATTGTAGGTAGTGATAAAGCATGGTGATCATCTCACCGATAAAGGGTTCTCGGTAATGATTTACACTTCTTCTTAGTAGGGGGATTTGTCATAACGTCTTCTAAAAGTAAAGGGGTTGCGTAAGCGGCAGCATATTCGAGTACGAATAGGTCGGGCGTGCTGGGTATTCCTGCTTCTAAATGTATGCTTACGGCTATGTTGAGCTCTTGGGCATGAGCATAATAGAGGTGTTTTTTTGAGCGTATTATTTTGAGGTATTCAAAACGTTTACCTTACCCCTTCCAATTCAGAATTTCATACTGGGAAAGATTTTATCAGAAATATGGCATCTTATGTCATTAGTGCTTGCTGCGTTCCATGGGCAACGGCTGTAACGTTATACCTATCCAGTGGGTATTTCATTTGATCCAGATACTGGGTAAACTTATGTGGTGACGCTAAAGGGTTATTTATTACATTCCGGATTATCCATTGCGTCCGACTAGGAAATGACGAATTCTTTTGGGGCTCATAATAAGGAACAATAGTTGATAGTGGTGTTCACATTGCTACTGGCTCAGGGCGGTAATTCATTTTTGTTTTCAGCGTGAATGTATTTACCGAAAATGGTTTCATTACACGCTTGATGGATACGTTCTTTTTTCTTTGCTTAGCTAATGACTGGTCAGAAAAAAGAGTAGCCATAGCAGGGGTGGTATTTCCAGTTTATTTAATGGACACATACTCATAATATTTTTTATACTTTGATTCATCAACATTGACCTCATTCCACAGGTCGAGAACCATTATTTTAATTTGTTTATCAATCAGCGTCTGAATGTCTTTCCGGTAGTTTTGGTAATCGTCAAAGTGGGTTTTAGAAATTGTATTAAAGCGATTTTGAAAGCAGCTTACCGGGTTGAACCAAAAGGTGCTTCTAATAAGTTTATTTTTAGTTTGATATTCATCTTCGATGGTTTGGATACTGGTCTTGTTTAGTTCATTTACCAGTGCTGCAGCAGAGCGACTTCTCACTGCAGCTAGATTTTCATTGTTGTGGTAAACGGAACTATTCAGAAGCTCTGGAAACAGGAGCAGTAGTTGGTCTTGTAAAAAATGATCAGGTTTATCATAGAGTGCTTGTCGCTCATCCCTTACATCTATAAAATCGGTCATCAAATTAGCGGGTTGACGTATGCTCACGTATTGGTGAACTGTGGCAGGAATGATAAAGGCTACAAGCAGATAGACCGCTGACATGCGCAGGGTATTTCCTAGGATGCTTTTACCATTACGAAGTATTAAAAAGTAGATTACTGACCAGAAAGTCAGATAAAGCGTACTGTAAAGTAATATTTGCCCGAAGGAGTTACTGGCTTGTGCAAAAACATTGGTCAGGCTTGCTCCATAGAGTAGTAAAGCTATTATAATGATAAGGGAGACCAAGATGTAGAAGCTCATTCGAAGAAATAACCAGGTATTTTTGGAAGGTATTTGTACTTCAACTAATGGTATAAAACCTTGTTCGGTCTCCATACTTTTAAGGTTATAGACCAGAACCAATAAGACTAAGGGAAGGAGGAAGAGTATAGCAAATGAAAAATCTAAAGTACCTGTTTGTAGGCGTTCTGGATTAGCTATTTCTTCTGCCAAATCGGAATCATAGGGGCTTGCCCGAACGGTAATTTGTTTGTAAAAGCCGTATTGTTCGCATTGTCCGATGCTGTACACGATAGCGGGAGAAGGATTTTTGAAGTGGTAGGTATAGGACCTTGAAATGGCCCAATAGGGGTTACTATAATTAATTCGGGGCTGATCTTTAGGCCTAAATATGCCTGTCCTGTAGTGGTCATCAATTATCTTCTGTCTTTCTTTTTGTGCTTGATTATCTATTTGCTCAATTTCGCTTTTCTGCTTTTGATACAGATCTGCTCCTTTATGCAGGCCATAGACACTGGCAATCATGAATAGGATGAGGGCGATTATTTTAAATGGGCTACGCAGGAAATGCTTCCATTCCCATAGGAATATCTTTAGGTTGGTCATTGGATACGCATTTTTTTAGTTCCTGAAATCAATAAAAAAGATACCACGACCCCCCAGCCAAGCAAAAGGATAAGATCGATAGAATAATTACCAATAACGGTAGATAATTGAATGGGTTGGTAATTGAAATCTGATACAGATTTAAAAAAGTCATTATCAGCTTTCCAGCCCCAGTCTCCTGTTTTGGATCCACCGAATGCGTGTTGATCGTTGAGTTCTTTAATAAAGACCCGACGATAATTTTCTACTTGCACTAAGAATTCCTGATGATGCAGATTATCACTTCCGGCTAAGCCCATGCTTGCATTTTGCAGTGATATGAAAGGATTTACAATACCTCCTAACTGATAGCTTTGCTTCTGATCTTCAAAAACGTTACGTAGGTTTCCGAAATGTTTATCCCATACCTGATTGCCGATTTCTTCGTCTTCTTGCATTACAATACCGTCAAAGTTGATGGGTAACTGGGATAGACTATCGACTTGATATTCTTCTAGAATTTGTTTTTCCAATTCTTTGGATCGTTCATCTGCAGGATTATGCCCGTCGAGGCCTTTGGCACGATCTTCTTTCATAGCTGCTTTGAGCGCTTCCCGGCTTGGGAGTTCGTGCAAGCTTTCAACAGAACTCATTAACATGTTGGGCAGGAAAATTGTCCAAAATATCCAGACACCTAACATGGATGTGAGTGCGAGATTGGTGCTTACCCATCGGGCAGAAAGATAAACTGTCAGAGCGGTCAATATGAAGTAATAGAGGCTGTAGGACAAAAAGAAAAGGCCTGCTCTGGCTATGATGTTGGTGGTGATGTTGTCGAGGTTTAGTATGGTGTAGGCTGATATTGTCACCAGCAAAAGCCCGATACCGTAGGAACATACTGCTAGTGTTTTTGCAAAGGTAAGTTGGGTTATTGTTATCCCTTGCAGGAGTAATAATTTCAGCCTTCCACTTTGCTTTTCCCGGTTTATAGACTGGAATGCCAGAAAAATGAGTAATAGTGGAATAATATACTGTAAAAGTAAAGCACCTTTGAGCTTTCCAAATTTTGAAATAGTCTGGCTCTGGGAGGCTTCTGAATACATAATTTCGTTCTGTACATGCCCTTCGACCCTTAGTACTTTCCCTGTAATGCTGTTAACTCCTTCGTCTAAGCTACTTAACACATTAGCTGGTTTGAATACATAGGTACCATAGTGTGCTGCGCCATGTGGGTTCATGGCTCGAATACTTTCCCATTGTGTGCGTAGATGATTTTTGGCTTCGATGTATTGTTGGGTGTTCTTTTGGGTTTGTAAATGGCCCAGATAGATGGTAGCTATTAGTAGCCCTACAAAGCCAATACTGACAGTTAATAAAGTGCGATTGCGCGTCAGCGAATACCATTCATTTTTGATAATCTGCCACATATTGACTTAGTTTTTCATGAAATCCAAATACAACGTTTCCAATTCATTAGCACTCACTTCTTGACTATTCAGTTCTTTGACCATTTTTCCTTGCTTCAGAATTCCGATACGATGGCAAACTTCTCGAACACGAAAAATATCATGAGAAGCCATGAGAATAGCTGCGCCGGTATCAGCTAGTTTTGTCAGGAGTACCGATAGTTCATTACTTGCCATAGGATCGAGCCCACTTGCGGGTTCATCCAGTAAATAGACATTCGCTTTTTTAGCGAAAGCAATAGCAATTCCAACTTTTTGACGCATACCTTTGGAATAATTAGAGACCCGTTGGTGATGAGCATCAGGTTCCAAGCCACAAGTGATTAAGAAATCTTGAAGTTGGCTTTTGGCATAGTGGTGCCCGGCTAGGGTGCAGAAATAATTCAGGTTCTCCACTCCTGAGAGGTAAGGGTATAGATTCACGTTCTCAGGAATGTAACCTATGAGTTTCCGAATTTCCCCGCTCTGGTTAAAACAATCCTTTTGCTGAATTTGAACATCACCCGAATCAGGTTTTATAAAGCCTAGCAACATATTTATGGTGGTAGACTTTCCTGCACCATTCGCTCCCAGGAGGCCTATGATTTCACCTTTGTTGACTTGTAAAGTCAGATTCTGAACTGCCGGTTTTCCCTTGAAGGATTTACTGGCGTTTTGAATTTGTATCATATGTTTACAATTATGTAATTATACTGTAATGGCTTGTTATCTTTTTATGTTATGGCTGCATAAATTCAAGCGATTTTTTGATAATTCTCAAACTCTGTTTTGCCGCAGGTAAACTCAGGTAACGCTGAAGAAATACGTAAGTATGCCCACAACATTTTCGTTAAAAAATTCAATTGTTATTCGTTTCCCTATTATTCAGAAGGATGCTCAAGCCATTCATTTAACTTGATTTTAAGTTCTGAATAAGCTACATCATCACTAAATGTAGAATAATTATATGAGCTAGAGAAAACCAAAAGGATAAACTGTAGTCCGATGTTTAGTTTAAACTATTTGAAATTAACTGAGCACCTACTGAGGGTACAATAAGCTAATGTTGGCTATTTAGTACGTTAGGATATTGAGGGATCATATTGGGATGAGACCGATTAATATTTTCCAGCGTTGTTATTAACGCTGCTGTTGCTTTTTACTGATACATGTCGGCATGGTCTAATTATCATCATCATAGATACAATCGTACTTAGCAGCTTGATGTTCTTCGATGTACTAATAATGGTATCCGCTGGTATCACTGATCAACACGAGCAATAAGTGGGTCTGTACTTCCTACTGATTGGGCGTTATTGTTGTACGTACTTTATATCAATAGTACCGTATTACATTATTGTTTTATGAAATACGAAATGTAATTATCCTGTCCATGTAGTATTTTATTATGGTTATCGATAATGGTAATATCAGGTACTACTCCTAATCCAATTGTAGATAAGTCTTCTCGCAGGTTGTATTGCGTTTTAGGTATAGTGAACGAGATTTTTGTGTTGGGTAAAATAACGATCCTATTAGGTGCACCCATATTTGTATATGCACTTCCACCAGTCATTTCACCGATGATCTGGCCTCTTTTTGCTTGTTTTATCGTATTAGCAACAATGGATGAACAAGAAAAACTTCCACCATTGGTAAATATGTAGACTTTCCCAGTGAAAGCATTTTTATTGGTTGGTTGGAAAAACCCATTCCACTTTGTATTCACCATTTTCTTCTCTTTATTCTTTATATGGTAGTAACTATGAACACATTGAAATGAAGAATCCATAAGGTGTTGTAGCAGATAAATTCCATTACTTAATTCCCCGCCTTGATTGTCCCTTAGATCTATGGCTAAGCTTTTGATTTGCTTGTCTTTAATGGTTTTGAATATATTTTTGATTTCAGTTTTAAAATGTTGGTTATAGTCGTTTTTGAGTATTTTTTTATCAAAGGATTTGATCGTCAAAACCATTGAATATCCATTGGATAAGATTGTATAGTCTATACCCTTTTGTGCTTTTTCAGCTCTTTCCGCTTTGATTTGATTTCTTGGGATGCCTTTTACTTTTACGGTTTCTAATTCCTTTTTTTGGTTCAGAAAGGTTATTTCATAATCGTCCTGAAATCCAAAAAAGAAGCTATAATAAGCAGGGAAGAACTGGTAAAATAAGTGTTTAGGATATGCAAGATTGTCCCCATCCCGTGAAGTGTGTTGAACAACTAAATCCAGGATGGCACTAATGGTTTTACCATTAATTTCTGTAAGAATGGCCCCTGGTGGAATACTCTGTCCTGAGCTAAAATTTCTGATTACAATCAGGCTATCGTTGGTGAGGAAAACATCCAATGGGAATAAGGGGGCTTCATTATAAAATTTATCTAGATGTTCTGCACTTGGATAAATATAGGAATGGCCATCTTTCAAAACACTTGAAAACGAGGTAATGCATTTAAATGCTTTTGTTTTACTTATAGAGTCAGGTAGTTGATAGGCCTCATCGTTGAACCAATTGTCAACTGTAGCTTTGGAACTGTAGGTATATAAACCAGGATGGTGTTGTTCTAATTCAGCCTTCAGATGCTGTAAGTCATGAACTATTTGACTTTTTGTGTAATATTTTTCTTGTCCGAAGAGGTATAGATGGGTTGCGATCAGAATAATGGTAAAGAGGGCTGGTTTTATATTCATTTGTCTTCACTTTTTGTAAGTATCTAGGTATGGGTAGCAATGAGAAGTGATCTGTTATCTTATGATTGGACCTACTTTCTAGCTGATGTGATGCGCTATATTTAGCACACTAAGGTATCTTTATTTATGATGAGTAGTGGTATAGTTACTTTGTTTCAGATTTATTTGGTGAGCGCACCATACTGGGTTTTCATATCGAAGATCATTTCAATGAGACTGATGTGATAAGGGATAAATGATTCATTTTGTATCATTTTGATTATTTCGTGTTTATGAGCCCATTTGACGGTTTTGACTTCTGATTTTTGCAGTTTTAATATGCTGGTATCTAGGTCTGCTTGTACAATATAAAAGTCGTCAAATCCCTTTTCGAAATTAATGGTAAAGGACGGTCTGATATGGCTCAGATCAATGGGGTATCCGATTTCTTCAAAGGTTTCTCTTTCAGCTGCAAGGCAGCTATTTTCACCAGTTTGTGCACTACCTCCGATAGTGATATCCCACATACCTGGCCATCCTTTTTTGAAAGGTTGCCTTTGTTGTATTAATAATTGGTCGTTTGAGTTTAATATGCAAACATGCACCACGAGATGAAACTCGTTGGAGCCTAAAGCGGCTCCACGGTTCACGACTTTATTGGTCTTGACTCTGTTTACATCATAGAGGTCCCACATTTCCATGTTCATGCGTGTTTCAAGATTTTCATATGCGGACTGGGTGTAATGGGTAGGGGTTCGGCATAAGCGATATAAATATATTACATCCGATATTCCAAGGCGTTTTGTAATATATTTTTAATTTGAACAATGTGTCTATAGTTATGATAAATGACCACGCGCAGGGTATCACCAAGCCTTAACTTTATCCAGGTAGATATAGAAATAGCTGTTTTCACTTTAGTCAAATTTATCGTTTTTGACTTCTCGAGGAGTGCTAAGAGTTGCTCCTGTTTGAAAAGGAAAGTATCTAGTACATTTTTATTCAGGGGGCAGTCCTCTGGGTTCATAACTTTAAATGTTTTCATTTTGTTGAGCTTCTCTTTTGGGAGCATACTTTTAGCAAAATAGTTACCTAATATGCCACTCTTAAAATCTTTTACATGGTCCTTATCAGACTGTTCAATACGCATACGGATTTCAGGAATATAAAAATCTCCGTATCGATTTAGATGTTCTACACATTCCAGAATGTTCCAACTTTGAGCGTCTTCTTTCTGGTGTAATGTCTCAATGGGCATTTCTTTTAGGGACTGAACCACATTCATATTATTATGAGTGAGTTCAATAAGTTCTTGGATCAATTCGTTGGCTTTCATATTTTTTTCTTGCAAAAATCAGTATCCTGAGGCATAATAAAATTGATTGAGATCAAGACTTTTTAAGTCGGCTCAGGGTTTCAGGTGACATTCTCAAATAAGAGGCGATGTATTTGTTAGGAACTTCTTGGAATAGTTGTGGGCTTCTAAGCAAAACCCTCAAATATCGTTCTTTGGGTGAGTTTATTAAGATATCAATTTCTCGTTCTAGTTGTTGTACGAGGAGGCTTTGTAAGAGTGCGTCCCAAAGTTTTTTGTTCTCAGCACTTTGGTTAATGAATTCGAGATAGGTTTTTTTTGAAATAACTTTCAGTTCGGTTTTTTTTATGGCTTGAATGTAGAAAACAGAAGGTTTTTCAGTGATAAAACTATCTAAGGCGGTAATAAAGTTATTCTTATATCCTAGGCGGACAATATGTTCCTCGTCATTATTCATGATCGAGATTTTTAGACTTCCGGCGAGAATGTAAAAGAGATTTGTTTCTACTGTTCCTGCAACTTTAAGATATTCATTCCGCTTGAGGGTTATATTTTTTTTCCATAGGTTCTGCTTTTCGATTCGATTAAACAGCTCATTCATATTTTGCTTTTCTGATTACTGGTAAAGTAAATCATAAATGTCTTATGGGGTCTTTTCTTCCAGTCGATGATTGCATTTCTTTTTGTTGAGGTAACTAGTTTGGAAGATATTGTGTTCCCTGTTATTGTTCATTTGAATGCTAGATGCAATTTTAATTATAGACAAACTGAACGGAAACCGTTGCTGCTTTATTGACTTTTATTCTTGTCCAATGAGCGGAATATCCATCTGGAAAAACATAATAGCTATAGCTGTTGGGTTCGACCATTATGGTTTGATAGGTATGCCATTCTTCATCTCCCATGACATCCACTTCAATGGTAAAATCAACAGGTTGTATTCCTTTATTAACGAAATGTACAGTCTTTTTATCAAATCCTGTCATGAGGAATGGGTCAGAAGTTTCGTTTGCCTGTACGGTATCATTTTGCCATACGGCTCCCCACCCAGTTGGTTTGCCATAATGCCACAAATCGTCGATATTCTGAAAGAGTAATCCTGATTGTGGTTGTCCAACTCCATGATCGGTTTGGTCGCCTGCCATTACGAATAGACCGCGCCAAAAAACGAAGTCAGGAACAATTCTAAGGTGATACGAAATGGGTTTAATACCCCATACTTTACCGTTGTAAGTCATCATTGGCAGTTCGTAGAAGATACCATGTGCGTCCATGATAAAACGTTCGGTTTGCACTTCGCGGATTCGCATCCATTCGGTATTCCAGGCATGATCGAACGAATGGCTGCCTTTGGGGAGTCGGTATCGTTTCCACTGGTTACTTCGGTCGTTGAAGCATTTCAGGATGACAGATTTTTTATCCCATCCGGTGGCGAAAATTGGGTTTCCATAGATTGATTTACCGGCAAAATTCATACTATTTTTCCCGCCTACACCAATAAAGGCTGTTTTTTCCAAAATCGTCCAGGTCTTACTTTTTCCATCCCACTCGGCTAATCGTCCGGCAATAGCTTCCTGATTATAGTCACGTTCATCATAGGAATTGTTAGCAACGACAACCTTTCCGTTACCCGTATGTCCGTCCTTAAAGTGTACATAGCCTGTTTCTGGAATGTCTAGTTCGTTATACAGGTTAAACAGTTGCGTTACTTCCAGGGTATACACATTACATTCAAAAAAGAGGCCTTCCATGGACAGGAAATAGACTTTATTTTCAGGATCGAGGAGGTGCTCCATAGTTGCTGCGAGGCGATGTTTTGTCAGTACATCACACGTTCTGACATTTCCTTCTTTATCGATAAAGTGGGGTCCGATAATGGCTTGCTCGGACGGGTTATGAATGATTCGGTTGGCAAAAGTTCCGGTAACACTTTGTGGGTGTTGTTTCATTGACAAGTCTTCACTTATTTCGTACAACCCTATTCTGGAGCCTTTAATATGTGCAACGTAGCCAATCATCCAGAGTTTATCGGCCCAAGGGACTAAAGCACCTATACCACTTTCACTTCTATTCTTGTCGGAAGGTCCCACAACGGTAAGATGAGGAAAAACACCATTGATATCTGTTCTTTCCGGTAATCTGTAGGAGGAATCGGTGTGCTGTGGGAATCCAATTTGCCATGCCAAGGTAAATACGATAGCACCCAGAAGTATTTTGTTCATGATTGCATTAGTCTTTATCTGGTTTGAGCGGATTATCGATATTCAATTACCGACAGCCGTTCTTTTTTATGTTCTTATACGCGTGTTTTTCCGGGTTTATGCATCAAGTTTTGCAGTTCTGTCAGGTGTTTTTCATAAACGCCTCTGGGTGAGGTACTTCGTTTGATGCAAATTGAAGCAGCTTTTCCAACCACTTCGCCCATCATCCCGCAAGTACGCATGACACGAACAGCGCCTAACCCTTCTTTGGTGACACTAATATTTCGGCCAGCCATAAAAAGGTTCTTGATATTTCTGCTGTAAAGTGTACGGTAAGGCGCCCAGTAGATACCTTCGTACTGGTAGTTTTTTCCTTCGGTTGCTCTTGATATGAACTCCTGGCCTTTTAAATCATCATCAAAGGAGTCGTCAGGGGAATGAAGGGCGATATGCCAGGAACATGGGAATGCGGGATCGGGAAATTTCTTTTGAGCTATAAAATCCTCGGCACTAAGCACAACGTCGCCCATTAACCTTCTTGACTCACGCTTGCCGGCAATAAAAGCTGACCAGCCTAGGCGATGGTTGGGGTAAACTTTATCAATATT